>JAGXNQ010000100.1 GCA_019894955.1 Promethearchaeota archaeon
ACATGTGGAACATCAATTGTATAATGAGGAACGTTAAATCTTTCTGCTTGTACCTCAAACCAGTTCACGTGTGTATCACAGATGACATCTGTTGAGAGCATGAATGTTGGTTTTCTGGTACCTCCTTCAGCCATTCCTGCGTTGCTTAGCACGGCCCCAACATTTGTTTTGAAATAAGAACATAGATCGTAGGAATATCCCTCAGCTTCAGCTAATTCGATGAAGTTTTGTGAATATTTTTGGGCGGCTGATACGGTGGCTGAATTTTCGGGAAGCATTGGTTGCACATCCATCGCATAAAGCATTTCAACAGGACTTCCAGATGTTGCCCATGCTGTGGGTTTGCCGTCGCGATATGCTTGCTCAATGGCTAAAAAATGCCTTCCCATGATGTTTTTTAATCCTTGAGTGGCATTTAACATCTTATTTTGTTGTGGTTTTTCTGATTTTTCTGCTTCTGACATTTTTATCCCTCCTAAATCATCTCAGCAAATGCTGAGAAGCGGGTATTTAATTGAGAATATGATTCGCGATTGTAAGTCATCTCAACAAAGAGATATGGAATTCCAAGTTCCTTGAATTTCTTTTTTAGATAAGGATGGTCATAAAGGACGGGCTCGCAAAATTTCTGGGCTATATTTATGACTCCTGCAACCTCATACTTTTTAGCTAGGTTTTCGAGCACGTTATATCGTTCATATGATGGAAATTTAGTGGAATGAATTGGTTTAGAGAGATGGTATTTTGCTATAGCTTCTATTGGGTTCTCATTTTCATCTACCGAATTCCAGAAGTATTTAGTACCTACTCCCAAATCATCGCTTATCACGTGAAATCCAAGATTTTCGAGCAGAACAATAAGTTCGGTATCATCTATATCCGACCCTGTTAATAGTATGGGTTTCATTCCATTAGCAAATGAATCATGAGATTCTTTTAATTCTTTCAGGCGCGTTTCTAACATGTGAAGTGCTTCATCTTTAGGAAGTTGCTGAACTTTTTTTACTAGTGCATGAAATTCAGAGCCTTTTAAAATGTATTTGGTTCGATATTCTGATATTTCTCTTAGTGTCTCACGAATCTTATTCATTTTTTTAATGGACTCTTTCAATTTTTCATCAGTAATTTCGACATTAAACGTATCTTGTAATTGATTTATCAATTCTTTTAGATCATCGATAAAGAATTTTAATGCGACATCATCACGCTTCCGAGGTGAATTGAGAAAGAACATGAACTTGTAATTTAAACATTCTAACCAAATATCAAACTCGCGATTAGTCCGGTCACAACCATGACTGGAAATAATCCCAACGATATCTTCATCTAAACCTGCAATTGCCTGTTCTAAAAGATTTCTAGTCCAAATACAGTGAGTAGGTGGAATGTGTTCGTTTGCTTTTTCTGGTTGGATTGTGGGATCCCCAAAAAGCCTGAATGGTACGAATCCCGCAGCCATTATGATTTCTTCAGGGGTTTCAACCCCACTATCAAATATCCCAATTTTTTTCATAGTCAACTTCCATGTGAAATTGATTGCTTAAATAGTAATAAGAAATTTAATCTTCAAGAATAAAAAAATATTTATATTTTCATTACATTTCTATCTATTATTATTAAGAATCTACGTGATTTCTTACCATGTCGCAACATACAATTTCAAGAACTTTAAGCAAGGCAATTTTAAAGCCAGAAGTGCGGATTAAATTAAAAATCTGGAACACCTATCTAACTGGAAAACTTGTTCAATTCGATAATTACATGAATTTAATAGTGGATGACGCGAAAGAGATATATTTCGGTCGCGGGGGGAAGAGAAGTAAAGATTTAGGGACAGTCATGATACGCGGTGCTTCTGTTATCTTTATTGGACAAGATCGAGAAAAATTGATATTTCAAGAAAATAATGAAGAAACTGAAGAAAAATTAATGCATAGAGAAGAATTTGATGGAATTTGATGGATAAAAGATTCTTAAGGTGATTATATGGGTAAAGGAACTCCAAGTAAAGGAAAGAAGAATAAAGCAAGTAGTCATAAAACTTGTAGACGATGTGGAAAGCATTCTTATCATCGAAGCAAACGATTTTGTGCCAGTTGTGGTTTTGGAAGAACTGCAAAATTAAGACAACCCTCTTGGCGTAATAGATATAGACCTTTTAATGGAAATAAAGGATTCTATAGATAATCTGTTTCTAATGTTATTAGCATAATAGAAAGGCCGTTTATCTTAATACCACATATTTTATATTTCTATCTTGCTATATTTCTTATATTATATAATTCCATAAGATTAATGAACTTTGATGGATTCTATCCAAATCGAGCAATTTTCAAAAGAACTTGAACGACTAGATCGATTTGAATCGATCATCGGAACTGTCTTAGTTAATAGAAATGGGCTTACGATTACATCTCGAGTGCCGAGGTCTGTTAATGAGAAAAAAATAGGAGCTTTGGCAGCTACAATCTTTGAAGCAATGGAGACAGCTATAGAAGAACTAAATGAAGATATCATTAATATTACAGTAGAGTATGATGAGTACCAATTAGTAGTCATTGGAGATACTAGTCAAGTAATTCTAGTAGCATTAATCGAGTATAATATTGATTTAGGCATAATATTAATTGAAATTGAGGAATCCCTCAGTATTGTCCAAGAAATAATAAAAAATGATGAAATTGTTAACAAATAATCAAAAACAACGATATTCCAGACAAATAATTTCTCCTTCAATAGGCGAAAAAGGACAAGAAAAACTAGCAAAAGTTAGAGTGTTACAAATTGGAGCGGGAGGATTAGGATCTCCATTTTCGCTTTACATGGTAGCTTCAGGAATAAAAGAATTAACCATCATTGATAACGACACAGTTTCAATCTCTAACTTGCAAAGACAAATTCTCTATAATGAAACCCAAATTGACAATGATAAGGTTTCAATGGCTAAAGAAACGCTCTCAAAACTCAACTCTGAAGTTGAAATCAAGGTTTATAAGGATTATATTGATGATAAAACAATTATAAAGTACATCGATGGGCAGGATTTTATCGTCGATTGCAGCGATAATTTAGCAACCAAATTCCTAGTAAATAGAACTGCAATTGAATATGATATGAAATGCGTTATTTCTGGTATTAAAGATTTCTATGGTCAAATAATGACTATCATTCCTCGAAAAACTGCTTGTTATGAGTGTGTGTTTAACGAACCTGAAAAAAAATCATCTAATGAGGGACCCTTGCCTGTTATTGGTGTCACTCCAGGCATTTTAGGTACTCTAGAAGCATTAGAGGTCATTAAAACAACATTAGGATTACCTAATTTAGAAAATAAATTACTAATGGTTAATTTATTAAACTTATCCTTTAACTCTATAGATTTAGTTAAAAATGAAAGATGCTTGTGTTCGACAAAGCTTTAAAAAATAATAGAGAAAAAAAATATTAGTATTTTGAATTATTTTATAAGAATTTTTTTGCTAATAATATGCAAATACATCCATAGAAGAACCCGTTTACGACTCCCGCCATAAAGATGTCCAAAATCCCCCCAACTAATCCAATTGATGTCGTCATCCCTAACCATTGAAGATAAAGAAGGGCAGATGTTCCCTGTCCAATACCGAGAAATATGGCATATAATGAACAAGAGAGGAAAGCGGTTAAAAACCAAGCACCAAAACCAGTTAAATTATTTTCACCAATAAAAGCCGCTACAAGTAATGCAAGAAAAGGAGGGACGATTAAAGATATGAAATACATTATAGTTGTAAGATTTGATGCAACGAGGAGTGGAGCGATACCAAACTCGACCCAAGCAGCCCCGGGATATATAGCTATTGGAGCAAAAACGGCACAAACGAGATACCAGACATCATCAGCAGGATAACCGGTTACAGTAAACATCGCTATTAGCATAAAAACGGTGTTCAGGCCTAAGTAGATTACCAAAGAGATAATAAATGTTTTTAAAAAGTTCATTTTCTTCAAACTCGAATTTTTTTTTTTAATTTTATAGATTTCTTGTTCTATATTTCATATATATATTGCTTTTGTTTATAAATTTATTAGAAAGATGAAATGATATAAAACTAATGATCTTATTTCCATAAAACTTAAAAAATCATATAATTCCAAGATACGTAAAATGAATTCATTTCTTAAATGGATAAAAAAAAAAGATTATAAGAATTCTGGGTGGTCCTCAAATAATTTTTTGAACATCGCACCATTTTGAGCATATACACCTGATGATTTCATTCCAACAGGCATTCCGGTAGGGGAAAGTTCTTTTTTTACTTCAGCTGGAACCCCTACTGCTAAAGTTCTAGCAGGAATTTCTTTATTTATTAAAACTGCTCCAGCACCAACCATGGATCCATCTCCCATTTTGGATCTATGTAAGATATTTGAACCAATTCCTACTAAACAACCATTTCCAATTGTACAGGGTCCGTGAATCATGGCATGATGACCTATAATGCATTCATCTCCTATTTCGACAGATGAGTTAACTTCATTATGTATAGTAACGTTTTCTTGAATGCTTGTATTTTTTCCAATTATAATTGTTCCCCAATCACCCCTAAGCACCGCTCCAAACCAAATATTTGAACCTTCGCCAATTGTAACATCTCCAATTATAACTGCGGTAGGTGCAATATATACGGATTGGTGAATCTGAGGCTCTTTACCAGTCTTAGGACTAGGGATTATTAATGGTCTCAATTTTATATGTAACCCCCATCTTTCAGCATGTCTTTATGATCAAATGCTAATTTGAGGTTTTTTAATTCTTCTTTTGAGACTACAATTACATCCTTGCTGTCATCTCCACTTTTCATTTTATCTTTTCCACCGACTATACTGCATTTATATACAGTGGAGTGGACTTCTCCTCGTGGATCCCTTCCAGGTTTATCATACAATCCGATTTTACTTTCAATTACGATATCTAAATTTGTTTCTTCCTTGATTTCTCTTATAACTGCATGTTTCTGAGTTTCTCCTCTATCCACCCCGCCTCCAGGTAAAGCAAAATAATCCTTATAGGGAGGATACTTTCGTCTTATAAGTATGATGTTTCCCTCATTATCCTCGATTATGGCATCTACAGCTTTTTGAACTTCTGATTTATTTCTCATTATCTTAGCATACAGATAATAAATAACCGTAGTACTCAAAATCGCGGCAATTATGAACCCTATAACACTATTCAACAATACTGTATATAGATCTCCCTCTTGCAATGTAAGAGCTAGCATTATGACACCCGTTAAGTCTGCTAAAATTCCAGCACCAAAAAGCAAATTAAGAAGGTTTAAGCCTCTCTCGGTTCTCTTTTGGTTTTTTTCATTTTGTTTTTGGTGTAAATCTTGAATTGCTTCATATATAGTTTCAAATTTATTGTTTATTCTTTCAGTTATCCCTTTAATGTCAAATTCGTTGAGTAAATACAATAATACCTTAGTGTAATGCTCTCTTCTATTGTAATCTAATTCATTATAAATGACACTTAATCTAGTCTGTATTAATCCACGTAATAATCTTAAGTTCTTGATCTTCTTCTCAATATAATCTAAATTTTCAAATACATCTGTTTGAGTCTTCAAAAATAACAGATCTAATGATTCATTAATAGATCTTAAAGAAAATTGAACAGCTCTCATCTTGGGAGTTGGTTCTATAACAGATCTCACCATGTAAGATTCAAAAAAGTTTTCATAGTTTTCTTCTGCCATGTATACGAATCCAGAGTTTCTGTGAATAAAATGTAATTCAGAAAGTCTATTAGAAAGATTTCCTTGTACTCTCCTATCATAAAGATCGTCTGAATAGTCGTCCCATTGTCCAGAATATATAACAGTCCAATAAGAGATCACTTTTTTGTACTTTTCGATATTTTCAGATGTCCATTGAATGTTCGCTGGTTTGCTACCATTTGTTGTTGTGAAGATATAAAGAGGACTTTCGAGGTCTAAAAAAATTCCTTTATATTCCTCTTTCTTAGAGAGGTTTGTTAGAACACCTAACACTAAGTAAGGAATTTGTTGAAGAAGCATCGGGGTCAAGTTATATTTTTCTGAGAGAT
Organism: Promethearchaeota archaeon; assembly: GCA_019894955.1. Taxonomy (GTDB): domain Archaea; phylum Asgardarchaeota; class Lokiarchaeia; order Sigyniarchaeales; family SOKP01; genus SOKP01. The sequence goes on from JAGXNQ010000100.1 coordinate 6,092, forward strand.
TTTCTTTAAAATGTTCGACATTAAATCGGAAATATCCTAAAATATTGAAATCTCTATCTGAATTTTCATCTTGATAAGGAAAATTATCTATATAAGGAACCCACGAACAATCAATATCAGTATTTTGAGCAACTTTTATGATTTGATCCTTAAGATCCTTTCGGTAAATATCTTTATCAGATAAATCTTTGAATTTTTGTTTAACTGCTTTCTCAATTTCTTCGCTAATTTGATTTCCATTAACTATTCTTGAATTTATGAATGCACTAACATAGTAAAATACTTGCTTTAAATTGAATTGCAGATTTTCGGTCAATATTTCTCACCTTTATTATAGTAAATATAATTCTAATTTAATCTTCCTTAGCATAAAAGTAATATTATCTTGTGTTTTATAATGATATAAATTGTGGAACAAAATTAGATGATGGACTTTTGAAGGATAATGAAATAATAGCAGAAATCAACTCACTAAAGAAACAGAACGATGTAACGATATTAGCTCATTATTACCAATCCATTGAGATCCAAGGGATTGCAGATTACGTTGGAGATTCCTTGGGATTATCAAAAATTGCCAAAGAAAAAACAAATTCTAAGTATATAATATTTGCTGGTGTTGATTTTATGGCTGAAACAGCATCAATTCTTAACCAAGATAAACATGTATTGCTTCCAAATCCCGAATCTTGTTGCCCGATGGCAGCATACCTTACTGCTGAAATGGTTAGAGAATATAAGAGAAAATATCCAGGTTTACCAGTAGTTACTTATGTTAATAGCACAGCAGAAGTGAAAGCAGAATCTGATGTGTGTTGCACCTCTTCGAATGCTGTAAATGTCGTTAAAAGCATAGCAAAAGAGTTTGATGTAAATTCTGTTCTCTTTGGACCAGATAGTAACCTAGCGGATTATGTGGAACAACAATCAAATATCAAGTGTATAAAGATGCCTGAAGATGGTCATTGCTATGTTCATTCTCAAATTTCAGTGGATGATCTAAAGCGATCAAGGGAATTAATTAAAGATGGATTGGTTTTGGTCCACCCTGAATGTGTTAGAGAAGTTCGTGAGTTAGCGGATTTTGTAGGATCCACAGCTCATATGTATAATCGTGTAAAAAATTCGAAAATTGAAGAAAAGAAATTTATTATAGGAACAGAAGATGGTTTAATGAAAAGAATGGCTGAAGATTTTCCAGATAAACAATTCTATCCTATAAGAGAGAAATTAATATGCTATAACATGAAAAAGCATACATTAGAGCTAATAAAATATGTTCTTGAGAACTTAGATGATCCCATGTTTGAAGTAAAAGTCCCTGCTGAAATCGCTGAAAAAGCAATATTTCCCATAGTAAAGATGCTTGAGATTTCATAAGAAATCAGTGATTTTTATTTGCTTTTTATTATCCAACCATTTTAAAAAATCATTAGTTAATCTACCACTCCATATTCCCTTTTTTTTACTCACTGCTTCAAACTTGTGCAGATCTTCATAAGTGAATTTATGGTATTTCATATGTTCCTTCATTTTCAATATCCAAATAACGAAATGTTTATAACACTGGTTACCAGATTTGGATTTTTTATTATACTGACTCTCGTAATATTCAATGTCCTCAAGAGTAAAATTGGAGTAAAATCTATAATTCTGTTTCATCCAGAAGTAAGTTGATGTTGATTCAGAGAACTTTTTTATACTACAATTCATAAAATTTACAGATTTTAAAGCAGGTAAGCAATTTAACCATTCGGGAATTTCTGCTAATTCCAGATTTCCTGAGAGATCTAAAGATTCAAGTTTAGGTAACAAGATTTTATTTTCTATTTTTGAGATAATATTATTCCGAAGTGAGAGATCTTGGAGCAGTTTTAGATTATTTAATGCATTTATGTTGTAAATTTTATTATTATTCAATTTTAATCTTTGTACATTTCGAAATTTTTGAATTCCATTCAAATCATTAATTAAATTATTGCTTAAATCAATTTCTTCGATTTTCAAGTATTCATCTTCTGGTAAATTAATGGCTTCAACATTTTTTACTCCTTTATCACGTAGATTTAAGATGGTCCCACCTAAAAATCCGATTATCTTCTCATCATACATTATTGAATTTAGGTCAAGCTCTTTAAAAAATTCAATGTAGTTATTTAGAAATTCCATTAATGGAAAATCTTTATGTTTCCTGAAATTGGAATAGATAAATTTAACGAGCACTTCCTGACTTTTATCCGAAAAATCTTTATTTAGATGAGAAATAATAAAAGGAATATTATGATATCCAATATTTCTTGATGCTTCTCTAATTAATCTCATGAGACGATCATTTACAGAATCAGTTTCTAAAACCATCGTAATATCGTTAGAAATTCTCGCCAATGTGCTTATGATTGGAAGTTTATTATCATCCAATAAATATTCTAACTCATCCCGACTCAAATACTTTAAATATCCATTATCTGCTAAAAAAGTCATCACAGTTTCATGTCCACTTGCATATCTCAATGCTATTTCTTCTTTAATACGATTTTTCGCTAATGGATCACCCGCATCAGATAATTTTTTCAAAAGGGGAAATGCTAAATTACGGTGCAAAATCCTTGTATCATAGTCATTTTCTGCCCAAGCTTGCATATTAGAACAATGTCCCATAAACTCTTCTTCAGGATCTAAGTGAAATACACCTCTACCGCCACCTTCCATGGATCTATCCAGAATTTCTGCGGCTTCATCAATTGAATCGATATCATCATATTTTTTTACTTTATCCACGGGGATGTTTAATAAAAGGTACATGCATTGAGTAAAAATTCGATTCTTTACATAAATATTAGTCCTATCACCTTCCTGTCTTAATACAATAAAATCATTGATCTTGAATTCTTTGACGGGATAGTGTGAATTGGCGTACATTTTTAAAAGTAAAATAAGTTTTTGAAGAAATGGATTTGTGATCGTAAATTTTTATCACATTTTTTATTTAAATTACACCAAAATCTGATAAAAGAATAAATTCAAGTTCTTAAATTAGTACCACACTGAGGACATTCTCCCCATCCAATCTTAACTCGATATGTACAATCTGGATTTGGACATTCAATTTCTTCCTCTTCTAAAAGATATTTTTGTCTATAATCTACACTTATTTCACTCGCTTTGTTAATATCGTTAGTCAATTTAATCGTATCAAAACTTAAACCACATCTTGGACAAGGGTTGGAAATGTCTTTTTTCCAAATTGTTTTACCGCAACTACTGCAAAAACCCTCAATATCCCCCAATACATTATCCAAGAGAGAATCTTCAGATCCTGCTATAGAAACCAAGTTTAAATCCTCATAACGCTTAGATCCTTCAATGATATTAATTACTGAGTGTGTTCCCCCTTCTGGTTTTGATAATTTAGTAGATAATAATGACATATCCCACAATGAGGTTTTGGGAACCCCTAGATCCAATGCGAACTTGATAATCATTTTCTCAATTAAAATTTCATATGGTTCTTTTACTGCGTCCCAAATGTAGTCTTGTTTAATCAAATCATTAGAAATTTCCTCTGAAACCTCATCTAAATCTAAATTCATGGCTTTTTTTTTTGAATCTAAATTGATTCGAATGATTTCTGTTATTAGTTTATCTTTAATCAATTGGATTGTGATTTTACCTAATACATCTTCCTCATGAAAAAAGAAAATATCATCTCCTCTACTAAACATGTAAAATCCTAGCTTACTAGACATTATCTTATCTACATAATAGTCAATTTTAATTTTTTTTACATTATAATGCTTACAAAATTCCTTGA
>JAGXNQ010000101.1 GCA_019894955.1 Promethearchaeota archaeon
TTTATAGGAATATTGTTTGTTATAGCTTTCTTTTCCAAGAAGAGATTGAAGTTAGCGGAGACCTATTAATACTAACTGTATCAAACTTACGATTAATAAAGCTTATATTTTTCTTGAAATGCATTAGTAAATCCCATAATATTCGTCAAGTTCTCGAAGTAGTGCAATAACTTCAGGATCATTAGTATCTATTCCAGCTTGGGATAATGTTTCGCCAAGATACTCGGCATCAAACGTTTCAATTGCTTCTTGGTAAGTTTGCTTGATAAAATCTTTTGTTTTTTCATCCCTTTTTTTTTACTCTAAAAAATAATTATTTTTTACTAATCATGCCACCATGATAATGTAATTTATATACTTCCTTTCCTTTGAAGAAGATTGTTTCAAAACCATAAAAACTATCAAGATTTCCTTCACTCTTATCAACATATTCAAAATTTCCTTCTGTATAGTTACTCGGTCCGCGATAAGGTCTATCCTCTCTAACTAATCTCATTGCTTTTTGTAAAAACCTATAAACATCTATTGCTGAAATTTGATCTCCTGACACTCCGCCGTAATAGTTCATTCCCCAAATAAACTCTCCATTATCAAAAATAACTTCTTCACCAATGAATGGATTGAATCCATAATATCTATCACTGTATTGAAAATTTCGTTCGGAATATTCTAACTCTTTACAACCATCCTGAAGAATTTTTTCACCTCGTTCCCCAATGTTTGCATAAGTATTAATTTTAGCTTTAACAAGAAAATTACTCAATTCCATGCATATCTTAAAATTTCGATTTATTTAAATTTTATATAATGAGAGAAAATCATTTTAAATATGAAATTGGGGGTTTATCTTTAACACTTAGTATTATTGGTTTTTAAAAAAAATTAGTTTATATTTTATCAATCAATTCAAACAGGACAGAAAGTACTTCTTCGGCATCTCCTGAAAATTTAAACATTCCTTCATCGAGTTCTCCTTCAATACCTTCCGCAGCAAGTTCATAGATGATATTTTCCGCAAATTCCTCTGATTTATTTAATGCTTGGGCAAATTTTTTTATAGGAATACCCTTCTGAAGTTTTACTAGCCCCGTAATTCTCCTTTTTATCCTTTCTTTATCTACCGAAGAATCTCTTGGAGAAGATTTAACTATGATTTTGTTTCCGATATCTGAGATCCCTGATTCTTCTACTGCTTTCTCGATGTTGTCTCCCCATTTTTCCATTTTTTTCCCAAATTCTTCCAACGTTCGAAGATCTCCAATGTTATTCTTAACAAATTTCATTGATTTTCGCACCAATTCGGAAACAGAAGATCCTAAATCTTCCGACCATTCTCTCCATTCTTCACTTGTATCGGGAGGAACCGAAATGTTTATGCGAGTTACCCTTTCTCTCGCCTTATGTGCTTTGTAGTCCTGTTTTTTAACCTTGGCGCGAACTTTTCTCTCTTTTTCCCTGATTTTTTCTGCTAATTCTGCACGTCTTTCTCTCAGATCTTCCTTTCTTTCCCTTAATTCTTCCCGAGATTCTTCCTTTAATTCTCGAATGTCCTCTAAGAGATCCCGCCTATCATCCTTCTTGTCCTCGATTATCTCTCTTAAATCTTCAGAGGGGTCATCTTGTAGTTCTCTTAAGTCTTCTGCTATCGCTGCCTCGAGTGTTTTTAATTCCTTTTCTTTTTCTCGTATCTTTTCCTCGAATATATTTGCCTTATCTTGTATCCTGCTCTCCCTATCCTTGATCTCTCTTATGTAATTTTCTCTAATTTCTTTAATTTCATCAAGTTCATCGAAATTTTCTTCTTTTTTAGATTCATCTTCCTCTACTCTGTCTCTCTTATCTTCTGACATTTTTTTTTCTCCTAATATATTTTTAATTTCTTTCTTTTTATTGATTTTTTATTAAAACTATTGATATGTTTTTCTAAAATAAAAAAAATAATTTAATTAACAATTGGTCTGATCATGAATGCTTTCGCATGAAGCAGGTTTTTTACATCCTCAAAATTAACATTTTTTGCTAAGTTCATTTGGCATCCCTCCATATTTTTTTTATTATTCATTTTTTTATTCCTCAGGTTTTTTTAGATTTGAATTTTTAATTTTTTGTTATTTTTATATTCAGTTTTATTTTCTTTATCGTGAGTTTTTTTTGGTGTGTTTATTTGTGTATTAAAAAATAGAAAAAAATATTTAATAATTAAAATTCCCATTCGTTAAAGTATTGGTATACATCTTGTTTTTCACATCATTTATACTCTTCAAACCATTATTTATTTCATATCGGTTCATTTTTTTCTTCACTCTTTTTTTATTTTTTATTTTTTTTGTGTATTCTATTTAATAATAAAAAACAATAGTATTTAAATGTTTGTGTATTCGTAAAAAAAGATGTGTATACATTTTATATTTTTATGATATAGCTCGTGAAGTATTTATAGAATTAGTGTGTATTGTTTTTAGCGTGTTCTTTTGTTGAAGTAGAAGGCGACTCAAATACTGGTTTTTTTTTAGGTACAAATTATCCCTAATATTGTCATGCCTTTTTAGGTTTTTGGTCATTTGAGATCGAATTATTGATCGAAAAATAACAAAATGGAAAATGTATTTATACATTTATTACATTATAAATTCACAATTTTCCTTTTTTATACAAAAAGGAAAAAGAAATACCGTATTTAATGATAGAAATGGACTTAGTTGATATAAAAATATTAGAGGAATTAAAAAACAATAGTCGAATGTCATTTAATGAGATTAGTGAACGCATTAAAAAAACCGAAGCGACAGTACGCAGAAGAGTCCAAAGGTTAAAAGATGATGGTGTCATTAGACGTTTCACAATTGATTATGTTATTGACTCGAAACCGAAAGTTAGCGCTACTATTAAAATTGAACCCGATTTCAAGGATATCAAACGCATACTGTCAGAATTAAAGAATATAGAAGAGATTAATGTGATCTGGCGCTTATCTGGAGATTGTGGGTTATTAATGAAGGTTGATATTCCTTCAATTGAACAATTTAATCCATTAATAGAAGATAAAATCTCTCAGATTCAAGGAATAAAAATTATAGAAACTTGTTTTATAACTGATATTATCAAGTGAATTTATTTCATACTTTCCTTTTTTGTTGATCTAAAAAGATATTATTGCGCAATTGAACGTGATATTTCCACGATTTTTTTTACGATGTTAATAAAGATTTCTTCCACGTTTTCACCTGTCATCGCAGAACATTCAATGTATCCATTAATATCCATGGATTTAGCTATTCTTATTGCTTGTTGAGACTGAACCTGCCTATTTTTTTCCAAATCCAACTTGTTACCAATCATTAAAATAGGAAAACTCTCTGGATTTTCAACCACCTTTCGAATTAATGAAATTAACACCTCATAATTTGCCAATGAATATAGATTGGAGATATCAAAAAAAAAAAGTCCTGCGTGAGCACCTTTTGAATATGTTGAGTAAAATATGTGAAATCTATCCATATCTTTGAAACTCCAAATTTGTAATAGGTATCTGTTATTACCTAATATAACAGATTTAGTATGAAATTCAACACCTCCTTCTTTATCAGCTTTACTTCGGGAAATTACTTCTTTTGTGTATTGTTTCAGGAAAGTTCTTTTTCCTACTTCAGAATTCCCAAACACTATTATTTTAAACGTATTATCATATCCTGTCTTAACGATATCTTTTGTTTGAGGTTCTACAACTTTTTTTTCAACTAAAAAGGTGGATGCGAAAGTGTTAATGTCGGTAGCCTCTGGGATTGTTCTCAAATGCCTTTTTTTCTTCCATTTTTTATAGGGTTCCATGGGTTATGAAATCTCAACTATTATTATGAAGTGTTCTTATATAAATGACTTATTTTTTTTGAAAAGGCAGTAAATTGAAATTCGCTAATTTGGTTACTATAAATCAAAGAAACTGTCACGTATTTAAATCTTTTCCTTATATCGAATAAATTCATGTAAGTTCCATTGCCAATTAAATCATTACTTGCAGTTTATGAGACAAATTACGAATAGGTTACACTACATTTGACAAGGATTAATTTCTAATTTCAATAATATTCATAAAATTAATCTCGCTAATTAATCTTGAATTAGTCACGTGATTGTATTGCTCAATGAACCACAAAAATGTCTAAAAAATTATTAAATTATCATGGTCATTTCCATTAAAATTTCTGATAAGAAATTATTACCAATAGAACGAACAACTAACATAAGAATTTGATTTTAATAATAATAAAAAATTGATTTTATATAATGACCATTGATTCAAATTTTAATCTCGAGGATTGTTTAACGGCATGTCCTTTTTGTCATTTTTGTGCCTTGCCACAGAATCCGATTTCATGCAATTTTCCAGATTATAAAATATGTCCTGAATATTCTCAAAAATTAATAAAATTTAAAGACTCATCCAAAATTCTTCAATAATCTTACACTACTTACTATTTATATTATAAGTAAAATCTAATTCATCTAATAAGGAGAATTGTAAATAAAGAGTATTGAAATACAATTCTAAAAAGGTTATTTTAAAAAGAGAGAATAATTTTATTGAAGATCTTCTTCCAATGTTTCAACTAAATATTCATCCAGGGTTATGCTAACTTCCACTTCAGAGTTCTGAATTTTCTTCGCAACTTTTCGCAATCCCGCATCATTCATCATTAACTCAAGAAAATTTCTGTATAGCCCCTCAATGTTTTCTTTTCCGGCGTTAAAATACAAATCCTCAGAAACGCTTAAATTAAGAACATCAAATATCCCTTTTATTGATTTTTGAATGTTTTTAAAATTTTCTAATGCTTTTTCTTCAGCTTTTTCTGTATAATTCATTTTTTTTTCTCCAAGATAATAACATCGATCAGAATATTTAAATATGATCATATTTCGACATTTGTGTTATAGTATTGCGTACAAGTGATATAATAAACCGATCAAATATATAGTTGCTTTTTGAACATTAACGAAATATGAAAGGTTCAAATTACTGTAATTGTAAAGTTTGTCAAATAAAATGATCAAAATGAACCTTTTTGCCGAGAAAAGAAAATAAATTTTGAAAATTGATCAATATACTTCGTTTTAAGTAACATCATTATTCCCATTAAAATGGGGTAGGAAGAATTAAATTATGATATTCCAATTCTTTAAAATAAAAATAAAGTTAAACACTTAGAGTTTGGACTTAAAATTAGTTATAATGGTAAAATAGTAAAAAAAAGTCAAAATTGGGTCTTTTAGATTAACAATATTGATAACTATTATGTTAGGAAAATAGATTTTACTAAGATGAGTATCATACTTTTTCCATGAAGAATCTCACAAAATAGAACAAGAACCCCAAAATCTTTCATGGCAGAAAGAAAAAATGAAACAAGATCATATTTTTGTCTCTTCACTTCCTATCCTGTTTGTTTTTCCGTTCAATGATAGATAAATTGTTTAACTTTTTTAGGGTTTATTTTGAAACGATATATTTTTTTGCCTAAAATATTTAATAGCCTTTCCACACCTTGATAAAGTATAGCAACATGTAATAAATACCATAAAGATTAAAATTAACCATCTTAAATTGCCAATTATAAAATCCTTTAAAAGAATTCTTTGATAGTAAATAATGTATTCATCAGTTTCATATATTAGTGGTTGAGAAATCCAATATACTGCTTGAAAGAATACAATATAAAGGAAAACACAAATAAATAAACCTATTAATGCAATTATGAAATTCTCAAGATATTGCCGTCGAGTTAAACAGAATCCAAAATATTTAGGAGGTTGCTCATTAGTATTATCATCCTGATCATAAAATTTAGCAATTTTTTTACATCTTGCTAAAGTATAATAACATAGACACAAAACACAAAATAAAGAGATAAATACAGGTAGTTGCTCAAAAATCATTCTAATAAAGAGCACATGATCATAAACATAAACATCAATAGAAATGTAATAGGATTCAATAAAAATTGTTAAATAAATTAATGATAATGCATATACACAAAGTAGGACTCCAAATAAAGAAAATAGATAAAATGATGGAGCCCCCTTTTGAGTTATATTGAATCCAAATAGTTTAGGAGGATTTTTATTCATATTTTATATTAGCAATAAGTCGCAATTTCAATGTCATTAAACGGTAGTATATATTTATAAATTTTATCACGTAAAATTAGGATTATAGAAGTTTAAGAGAAAAATCGGATTATTTCATACCCAAATTTTCCATCCCAAAACTCTTTTGTCTCTATTTTCAGCTTCAAGAAGGATAAAACCTAAAATATACCAATAATGGTATGAGTCTGGCATTTATGATTTCAAAACTTCTTAAAGGAATCATTATGATTATGAGAAAAAGATAATTAAGTTATCAACAAATTACTGTTTTCTCAATATATAAGTATCATAAAAAGGACGCTTTATCAGTTCCGATAAGAAATGAAGCTCCCGTACGTAATTTCTAGGATCGACCGCATCTGGATGTGTTGGAAATTTTTTCTCACGTATGATCTTTATCCCATCACTATTTGGTTCAAAAACACAAACAATCCCATTTAATCTTAATATGCGGAAGCATTCTTTAAGAGTTGCTTCTATATCACTAATGTGATGTAAGGCTCCTAAAATGAAGATAGCGTCAAAAGAAGCATCTTCAAAAGGCATTTCTTCAGCATTGAATGGCATGTACGTAATCAAGTGATCGACTTTTACTTTTCTAGCAGATTCTAACCAATCCTGTTTAGCATACTCAGTTTCATCGTTTTCTGGTTCTCCCGTGATTACTTTATAATTCTTTAAAGCTAGAGTTATAGCCATTCGGCCCATACCTGTACCTATGTCTAAAATTTTTGCCGTTTTCTCTAATTTTAAACCATTAATAACAGGAATAATATCATTGAAAATATATGCAAATTCATTTCCTAAAAGATCTCTTAATTCTTCAACATCCAATTACTTATCCACCCATTTTCTATATCATTTTTTAATTATTGAATTCTGACTGCTATTTCTTTTTTAACTTTATATTTTATAATTTTCTTGAAGATTTTAGCTTTATATCTCAAATTTACAAAAAGCATTTAGATTACCGAATTGACCGTTGATCAAAAAAAGAGGAAGAAAAATAAAGCGAGTTTAAACATACTCTATGGTTCCAGGAGGTTTTGATGTGATATCGAAATAAATATTTTTAGTATCATGAATTTCGAGCAACTTGTATTTAATTTCTTCAATTAAACTAATCGGTAGATCAGTAACACTTGCAGTTCGAGCGTCTATACTATTAATTGATCTCATTACGACATCAAATTCTCCTTGGTGGCTTTCATATAGTTCATATAATGCTCTAGAATAACCCTTGATCTGGGAAGCAAAGCGAGTTAACTTTTCAAAATCCCATTCACCTTTTATGGATAATGGAACTTCATAGGTTCTCTGACCATTTATAATTCCTGTCACTTTTCGTAATAAAATATCTGTCGTTGTTACTGCAAAAGCTTGAAATGGTTCTTGTTCACCTTTATCATTTATTATCATTGTTTTACCATGATTTTCCAAGTAATAATCTTCAATCGTCGACTCAACAATATCATGCACTTTTTTCTCATAAGCTAGATTCTCCATTGAGACGGGACCAATTATTCGTGTAGAGAGTGCTGGACCTGGGAATGCCTTTCTATATACGTGTTCAGTTGGTAAGTTAAGATATTCCAAAATTGCTCGTACTTCCGGTTTAGTTAAGCTAGCTACTGGTTGTATTGTTGCTTCTACCTCATATTCAATATCTAAATTATGTTGACTTTTTACAAATCCCTTCTTATTTTTTTCCATGAGGGTCCTTTCATCTTCAAGACTCATCGATTCTTTTATATCGGTAATTTTCACTCCAAAACTCTCTTCAATATCGGGAAGAATGGTACCATCTGCAAGTAAATCACAATTTTCCTCCTTAATTACCCTGCTAATCGTATCTGAATATGCTTTTTTGAATAATTTTCTTTTAATTTCAGCATCTTCTTCTCCGAAGATTTTAGGAAGAAATTCATTTCTAATGTCTATGACTCTTACATCGGGGAATATTTTTTTAATGTATTCTCTCTCTTCTACACCACGAATAATGCGCATGAGACCATGATCAATAAATACAGGAATCATTTCAATATCCGCTTCCTTTAAAGTCATGTAGGTTGCTGAGCTATCCACCCCTCCCGAAAGAGCACAAAATACCTTTTTCCCTTTTGCATGTTTTTGGAGGAACTTGGTAGCAGATTTTAAAAAATCTTGGGGCTTTCTAGGGGGATCTATTAATCTATGATTTAACATGAACATCTTTAGGATGGAAATCTAAATAAGTTCTATTATTAAGGTGTTATGATTTTTTTGGAAAAAGTTCTATTTATAAAGATTGAACCCATAAGATGTGTAAAATCAGTAAGGTTTTTCTATGGATGAACCATTAGCTCCAGAATTAAGAAATAAAATAGATAATGCAGTTGAAAAAGCTTTAGCAATGTTCATGGATAAAGTATCTAAAGAAGGTTCTTTAGAGGAATTATTAAAAGCTTTAATTGTTGAGAAAGTTTTCAGCAAGTTAGGCCCTAGAATGAACAGGTTTGCTGTAAGGAAAGTAGCCAAAGTTGCTGTCAGAAAAGCAGTAGATAAAGTATGGGAAAGCCATAGGGATAAATTAATAACTAAATTACACAATCTGAAATAAAATCTTCAATTTTATTAAATCTAGTGGGATATCTTGTTTTTTTCATTATATTTTTGGTGATATTCTTCAGCTCTGGTAAATTTTGAAATAGGGACTATTTCAGTTACGATTGGATTATGATATTTTCCTGATTTATCTAGTTTATCCTTTAGTGCTATAGCTGCTAATCTTTGGTCGTCATCATGATAAAACACAGCAGATCTATATTGAGTACCTATATCCCAACCTTGACGATTCAATGATGTAGGATTATGCAGATTCCAAAAAATTTCTAATAATTCTTCATATGATACAATAGAAGGATCAAAAGTAACCTGTACTACTTCAGCGTGACCTGTTTTATTCGTACATACATCTTTATAGGTTGGATTTTCAGTGATTCCTCCAGTATATCCAACGACAGTATCTATCACTCCTTTTATATTTCCAAATCGAGTCTCCACTCCCCAAAAACATCCTGCTCCAAAAGTTGCTTTTTTCATAATCATTATTCAAGAATTGAACTAGGTTAATAAAAATAAGCTAAATATCTTATAAACTAAATGGATTAAGGACATATTTTTTAAAAATAAGAATAATAAAAAATAGAGTTTTTAAAAGAAATTAATAAGAAAAAATGAATTTAAGGGGTTTTTTTTTTATTTTCTAATTCTTTAAGTTCTCTGTGAAGTATTTTGCCGACAATTGTCTTAGGAATTTCATCAATAAATTGTACGAAACGCGGATATTTGTCACCTGCCATGTTTTCTTTTGCCCAGTTAATAATGTCTTGTTCTTTAATCCCTTTATCCTTATATTCTTCCTTCAATACAATATATGCTTTGATGTTTTCATTTCCCCCGTCATCGATTATTCCAATAACACCGCATTCCTCAATAGCATCATGATAGTAGAGTAAATCTTCCACCTCAGTTGGGTAGACGGAGTGCCCTTTATATTTAATCAAGTTTTTAATTCTGTCTTTAATAACAAAGTAGCCATCCTCATCCATCATTGCTAAATCACCCGTCCATAACCATCCCTCTCTTATGGTTTCATTTGTTTCTTTTTCTCGTTTATAATACCCTTTCATCATCTGAGGTCC
>JAGXNQ010000102.1 GCA_019894955.1 Promethearchaeota archaeon
TGGAAGTAATCGGGAATTACATGAGATCACTACAGCGTCATAATTAGTTTTTACTAACTCCCCTACAAAAAGTTCTACAATCGCATTTTTAATGGTAAGTTGATTCATTAACTAACTATCTAAAATTATGTTATTTATATTTTTTTGAAAAAAAAAGAAGGACTGTAATGGGGTTCTAATCTATATAAAAGAGGTTAAGTATATTTCACAAAATTGTCAAATACAATCATCACTTATTTTTTGTTAAGCTTCCTAATTTTCAGAATCAAATTTTCAATTTGTTCATCAATTAAAAGCATAATTTTTTGATAAGTATCTCGATTAGTGTAATAAGGATCAATAATATCTAAATCATCTTTAGCATCATTAAATTCCTTAAGAGTAAATGTTTTTTCTGTTATATTTTTAATCCTGGAATAAGAATGTATTATATCATCCTTATGAGAGCGCTCCATGGTTATGATTAGATCATTATTTTCTAATAATTTAGGTGAAATAAGCTGAGGAATAAAATCTGAATGATTTATTTTCTTTTTATCAAGATATTCTCTTGAATCAGGTTGCATGTAGGAAAATGCATTGATAAATCCAGCACTTTGAAATACTAAATCTATGTCATAATTTTTGGCATGATACCGGGCTAAATATTCCGCAGCAGGACTCCTTGCTGTATTTCCAGTACATACAAAGAGAATTTTCTCTATACTCATCAAATAATCGAATTTCACAAACAAAATAAAATTTGTTGTTTATTTTGTTAATTGTTCTATTTGCAATTTTAGTTTAGAATTTTCTATTTGACAAGCATTTAGCTGATTCTGGAGGGTCTGAATTTCGCCTACAACTTTGTTTGAATTCAAAAGAGTATCATATAACTGAGTCTTTAATTTATTCACATCTAATTCAAGCTTTTTTATATATTGCTCATCTTTGGGTTCATATGGCCATTCTTCTGACATGATTTTCATACTTCTCTATTTTTAATTACAATACAATTATTAATATTAGTTAATTTTTATTTGAGAGAGACCTTTTGTGTGACTGGATTTAGCACGAAAAACCCCGTTGTACCACATTCTTGACAGACTTGGGTATTATCATCAAGAAAGATCATAGATTTCTTAAAACATGTGGGACAAATGAAATGAATAACCTCTTGTTCTTGCTCCGAGAATTCTTTTATCAATTCAATCTTGGGAGTTATTGGAGTCTGAATACAATACATGCAAAAACAACGATTTTTTGTATCTTCAAGAATTTCATTCAATACATCTAGATTTGCATCAGATTCCACCGTAACTTCTAATTTATAATCTTCCACTGCATCGATCCCATCCTCAATCCCAAAACCAGTGGTTAGGTCAATATCCGCGCTAATTTTTATATCATATCGTTTCAATTCTATTCCTCGCATCGCTGCCCATTTAGCAAAGGCTGCAGAGAAGCACCCCGCAAAACCGGCCATGCAATAGTGCACTGGATGAACCGCAGTACCTCCACCCCCAAGAATAATAGTCTCGTCTGTTTGCACTGTAATTTCACCCGCTCTTTCAGTTTTCAACTTAACTTCAAATTGTGGTCCATAATCTGCTTCTAATCTCCACCTACCATTTAATTCTATAGTTTTTTTACATTTAGATCTATCCTTGCGATAGTCATCTTGTACTTTCTTGAATCCTTCTACATTTATTCTGTTTAACATGTATTTTCCTCTTTATATTTCTTTATGAATAGTATATAATTTCTCTATTATCGCTTTAAATGCATCACTTACCCCATTTCCTGTTTTTGCAGATGTTTTATATACGCCTAAGTAATTTTCTTTCGCACTCAATTCTTTATAACTACTTTCATCTATTTCAGTATCTTCAACTAAATCTGTTTTATTAGCGAATACTATGATCGGAATATCTTCGCATTGCTGTCTCATTTCATCATACCACTTCATAACATTCTTTAAACTTTCAACTCCCATATCATTTCGTTCTAATGAATAAACTATTATTGCTGCTTTACTATCTTTATAGAATGAGGACCGAAAGACTTGAAAATCTTCTTGTCCTGCAAGATCCCAGAGGAAAAGCTTAATGTCATCTCCATTTATCTTATATTCAAAAATAGAAAATTGAGCTCCGATTGTAGAGATATATTCTTCTTGAAATTCTCCTTGAGTGTATTTTTTTATAAGAGTGGTCTTTCCAACCCCACCATTGCCAATAATTGTTATTTTAAACACAAATCTCATGAAATTCTCCCAATAAATATGATATAAATCTTAATTAAACTATTATACATGAGTTCTATATAAAATTATCTACATTAAAGTCAGATTTAATAAGATTTATTTACAGAAGTGTAAATTATTAAAGCATATTATTAAATTTTTATAAAAACAAGACTAGTCAATGAAATCCTAAAGTTGATAATTAATGAAAAAGAAATCAGTTAAAGCGAGATTTATTAATACATTCATTAGAGATGTTAAAATTTCTAAAGGCTCATTTCTTTATTTATTTTTAACGTTATTTGCATTAATTTTAATGGTAGAAGTAACGGTACTTAGATATGTCCTATTAAATGAAATAAGTACTATAAGAGAAATTGAAATAATTCTTGCACTCTTTATAATCGCATTTGGTTTTCTTATATCCGGATATTTAGTTGACAAAATTAAGAATAAAACGAAAAACTTTAACATTATATTTATTGCATGCATAGTTGGTCTATTTTTAAGTACGTTTAAAGACACATTCTTTGATCATTTTGGAATATTGATAGTTCTGATTGGCTTAACTCAATTAACCTCTCTATGGTTTACTACATTGATTCATAATACTACAATACTAAATAGAGGTCGCATAACGGCATACTTATTAATTCTAGGTATCGGATCAAGCGTTATTTGCATATTTTTCACTTTGAATGATTTTCTATATAATACTTTTTTTGTATTCATAGCGATTATTTTATTTTTTATATATAGGAGTTCAAAAATAAATCCTTATATAGAAACTGAAGAGCGATTAGAATCAACGATTAAATATATGGATATAATATTTGAAAAACAATTTTTTAGATATGCTTCTACTTTTTTCATATTAAGTTTTATTTTGGGTGATTTAGTATCAAGATTTACGCTTCAAATTGATTTAGTTGTTTTTTCAATAGTAACTGTATTATATCTTGTAGCTGCTGGATGTTTTTTAGATAATATCGGAAGAAAAATATCAATAGTATTAGGTGTACTTGTTCTATCATTTTTTCTCATCTCTTATGGTTCATATGCAGAATCGCTAACTATTTTTGGAATGCCACGCGGAATTTTCCTTTCAGTACATTATGCTTTTTCATTAGCGCCACTATTATTAGCAATTTTCACAGTTTCCGGAGATTTTTCGACGGAAAGAGATAATATTCGATATAGAGGGCGGATTAATGGATATTTCATATCTTTAGTATTTTTGGGGGTAATTTTAGGATTTTTCTTCAGTCGTACATTAAATTATTTATATTTAGTATATCCTGAATTAAATGACATTATTCCAGATTTTCCAAATAGATTGAATTCTTTTTTACTGGTAATATTACTCGTATGGATGATGGCAATGAAAGAATTTATTGTTTCTAAAGAAAAGGATTGGGCTTCAGTCATTATTTCACTTTTAGTATTCCATAAGAATAGCATCTGTTTATATGATCAGAAATTTAAGAGAAATGAGGGTGAACTTGATTCAAAAATAGATGAAAATGTTATTTCTGGTGCTTTAACAGGAATCTTGACAATTATTTCCGAGATAACTCATAGTAAGAAATTTTTGAGAAAGATTGACAAGGAAGGCAATTATTTATATTTTTCATATGGAAAAAATCATATTGTTACTTTAATCTCATCGATGGATTTACCGATATTAATTAAAAAATTAGATGCGTTTTCAAAAGATTTTGGAACAAAATATGAAAAAGAACTCAAATCTTTTGCTGGAAATATATCCCCCTTTGATGATACTAAGTATTTAGTTGAAAAATACTTCAATCAGAAATATTCTGATTTATTTGGGGCATAAATGTTATTTTTTATTTAGTTCGATAATTTTTTCAATTGATTTTATTACTCCTCTTTCTACAAGTTGAATGGTTCTGTCATATACCTCGGGTCCAAAATTAACTGGATCAGGTATATTTAATTCACCACTTTCGCCAGCAAATTCTAATAATAAAAACGATTTCTTATCGATGTCTTTGACATGTTTAAACTTTCTTCTTAAGCGTTTTAGATGGTATGTTTCCATAACGAGTATTAAATCTTGCTCATTCAAGAGTTTTTCATCCATGATCTTACCGTGAAAATCGCTAAAATCTATATTTTTTGTCTTTAAATATTCTATTGTTTCTGGTTGGGCTGTTTTAAAAAAATTAATAAATCCAGCAGAATCAAATTTTATATTTTTTAATTCTTCTTTATAAATTGTATTTTGTAGCCAGTAGGAAAGTCCATGAGCTAGTGGACTGCGGGAAGTGTTTCCAAAACAAACCCATAGAACGTTTTTAATAGTTTTCATAATTAACTCTAAAGAAAATATGGCAAATAAAAAAAAAATTACTATTTAATCAAAAAAGATGTAAAATTTTAATTGTAGTTTATGTTTTTTATAATAACTTTAAAAAAGAATAGAGATTTAGACCTTGAATTCCATTGAAGATTAAAGCAGATGTTTTAATTATTGGGGGAGGTATCTCCGGTTTATCTTTAGCTCTTAAATTATCTCAATTAGCTCCAAGTACAAAGATATTACTAATAGCAAAAGAAGAAATTACAGAATGTAATACATTTTACGCACAAGGGGGAATAGCTGGTGTTTGGAGTAAAAATGATAGTTATGAAAAGCACATTCAAGATACACTAACTGCTGGTGATGGTTTATGTGATGAAGATGTTGTTAGAACCATCGTCACGAAAGCTCCTGAAAGAATTAAAGAATTAATTGATATGGGAGTTAAATTCGCTCAAAATGATGATGGGGATTATGATCTCGGTAAAGAAGGGGGTCATTCTGAGAGAAGAATATTTCATGTAAATGATTTAACGGGTCAAAGTATAGAAAACACTCTTATCAAGCAAGTAAGAGAACATTCAAACATAGAAATCAAGGAACATTGGTGTGCAATTAACTTATATGCGAATAATTTCAGATGTGATGGTGCGTATGTCTTAGATCAAAAAACTGAAGAGATTCATGGTATTGCTGCTAAAGCTACAATTTTGGCGACTGGTGGAGCCGGTAAAATATATCTTTATACTACTAATCCAGATGTAGCTTCTGGAGATGGTATTGCTATGGCTTATAGAGCAGGAGCTATAATTGCTAACATGGAATTTTTTCAATTTCATCCTACATGTCTATATCATCCCTTTGCTAAATCATTTTTAATCACTGAAGCATTAAGAGGGGAAGGTGCGATACTTAAGGACGTGAGGGGAAAAGAATTCATGCATAAATATCATAAATTAAAAGAATTGGCTCCAAGAGACATTGTATCACGAGCTATTGATGCTGAACTCAAAAGATCCGGGGATGATTATGTCTTTTTAGATATTGCTTCCTATAAAAGCCCAAGTTTTATTAAAAGTCACTTCCCAGGGGTGTATGAGAATTGCATGTCATTCAATATTGACATTACAACGGAACCCATTCCAGTCGTTCCAGCAGCGCATTATTGCTGTGGAGGAGTGTTAACAAAGATTAATGGTTCCACTAAAGTTAAAAATTTGTTTGTTATAGGTGAATCTTCTTGTACAGGTCTCCATGGGGCCAATAGGTTGGCTTCTAATTCACTGTTAGAAGGTTTAGTATGCGGTCATGAATGTGCAGAATTACTTGTAAAAACAGTAATGGATCTTAAAATTAATGAATTTAAAGATTGGGAACCAGGACATGCCGTTCCTTCAACGGAGGCTGTAGTTCTAACCCAAAATTGGGATGAAATTAGACGATTCATGTGGAATTACGTTGGAATTGTCCGAACGGACAAAAGGCTCCAAAGAGCAAAAAAGAGAATTAATTTACTGCTGGATGAGATAAATCAATACTATTGGGATTTTAAAATTGAGAAGAATTTAGTAGAGTTAAGAAATCTAGCCACTGTTGCTAAATTAATTATTGTTAGTGCAATTTCAAGGAAGGAAAGCCGAGGAATCCATTATAATATAGATTATCCGACTAAATCGACAATGATAAGACCTACAACTCTTAGGAGACCTTGGTAAGTGCACATTTTAGTATATTTTATATGGTATTTCTCATTAATTTTGAATTAATTAATATTTAATAGAAAAAAACACGGTGATAAATTTTTGAATCAAGGAAAAAAAATTAGGATTGAGCGAATTATCAATCGAAAAAGTAAGAGAACAATAATCATACCAATGGATCATGGATTTTCTGATGGCACTATAAAGGGATTAGAAAATTTCGCTGAAATGATCGATGAGGTTTCAATGGGAGGCGCAGATGCCGTATTAATGCATTCAGGGATGGTTGGTGCGGGTCATCGCCAACAAGGTAAAGATATAGGTTTAATAATCCATTTATCAGGAGCTACTAGTCTTTCACCTGATCCAAATAAAAAAGTGTTGGTATGCTCAGTTGAAAGAGCTTTAAAATTAGGTGCCGATGCCGTATCAATCCACATCAACATAGGCGCAGATGATGAATCAGAAATGCTTCAAGATGCCCATAAAGTAGTAGAAGCCTCAAGAGAGTGGGGTTTGCCTTTAATTGCAATGATGTATCCCCGTGGTAAAAAAATTGAAGATGAAAACGACCCTGATGTCGTGAACATTGCAGTTAGAGTAGGAGCAGAATTGGGTGCTGATATTGTGAAAACCAATTATACTGGAGATATTGATTCTTTTAAATATATAGTTAAAAGCGTTGATATACCCGTTATAATTGCAGGTGGTCCTAAGATGGGAACAATTCCTGAACTACTCCAAGTTGTCTCTGATTCAGTTCAAGCAGGTGGATCAGGCGTCGCTTTTGGTAGGAATGTGTTTCAATCAAAGAATCCATCGATGTTAGTGAATGCGCTTTCTAAAATCGTACATGAGAACCAATCTGTAAGTGATGTAATGGAACAATTCAAATTTGAATAATAAAATTAGGTGAATAATATTACAGAAAAAAAAATAATTTCATATTCTCTATTACTTAGGAGAGCTATCAAAACATCGATTGAATTTGCCTTTTTGATTATTTTTCTCTATTATCTCCCTGTAATTATTCAGTTAATTCAATTATTGTATAGTATTATATAGAGGGGATATTTATTTTTCCAATATTTCATATTGCAGTACCTTTAATTGTATTTGAGATTCCATATATTAAAGGCAAATTTGATTTTAATCGCTTAACATTAATTATCGGTTCTATCCTACCTGATCTTATAGATAAATCAATGATGTTTTTAGGGCTTGGTTCAGGACGAGGATATTCTCATACTCTTCTATTTGTAGCAGCTTGCTATGTGATTACGTTTTTATTTACAAAAAGAAAAACTATTATACCAAACTCACTAACCATTGGTATTCTATTTCATCTTTTATTAGACTTACCTGAGGTTCCTCTCCTTTATCCATTTTTTAATTATCAATTTATTTATCTTGAGGATCCTCTATCTAGCTGGTTATTTTCACTTTTACATGATCCAGTTGTTCAAATAACAGAAGTGTTAGGTTTAATCTTTTTAATTATTATTTTAATTCATAACAAACTTTATGGCATTAGAAAGATGTTTACTTTTATAATAGAAAGTAATGTAATTCAAATACAGGAATAGCTTAATTTGAATATAAAATTTTTATTTAAATAAATCTAGAAGAATTTGAATCTTAATGGTAAAGTGAATTCACATGAATCAATCCAGCGTGCTAAATATCATTGTTGATACCCGTGAAAGAAAATTAATGAAAGTTTTGGATGGGAAAAAAGAAAAAATAAATTACACTGTAGAACAATTAGATATCGCAGATATTATTATCAGTGAGGAAGTAGCAATCGAACGCAAGGAGGGTTTTGATTTCGTGTCCTCTATCATGGATAATCGATTATTTGAACAGATGATGCGATTAAAAGAGACATATTCGAAACCCATTTTAATCTTGGAAGGTTTAAATGATAACGTCTTTGAAAACACGGGCATAAAAATTAATTCCATATACGGAGCTCTTTGTAAAGTTTCATATGTCATGGGAATTTCAGTGATACCTACTAGAAGTTTAGATGACACGGTTATTGCTATTGAAAGGATCGCATTTCGTGAACAATCAAAAGGAAATGATGCGATCATGTCAAGAAAAGCCCCAAAAAGCATGAGCACTGAGGATAGAAGAGCCTTCATAATAGAAGGTCTAATTGATAGTGGTCCAAAGAAAGCGAAAGAATTGATCGAACTTTTTAAAACTCCCTATAACGTTTTAAAAGCAATAAGAAATACAAAAGTAACTTTTACAAAAACTGGTAACCCAAAAGGAATAGATGGCCCATTAGCAAAACTTTCTGGTTATGGTTGGAAGTTCGTACAAAAAAATAAGGAAATCTTGTTTGGAATAAAAGAGACAAATCCTCAAAGGAGTCTGGATGAAATATAAAAATAATTAAAAAAAAAATTAAATAATGAAAAATAGGTTATTCTGATTTTCGTATGGCGATTTTACGCTTTTTAAAATAGATGTAACCAACACCTATTAGTGCTACTCCGCTTACTATAGAAACAACAATGATAGTAATTATCATACCTGGTTCTATAATGCTTTTGGTAACTATAACGGATTCAAATGCTTCATTTCCTAATATATCTTTAGCATAGAATGTGATGGTGACGCTCCCTTCAGGCAATTGTGACCACGCAGATTGATCGATCTTACCGTTTTCCGTAAAAGTATAGTTATGCAGCCCTCCGTCAAGAGTGTACCACATAGAAACTAAATAGACATCAGTGATATTTACATCGAAAGAGGGAGCAGTTGCACCAAATACATCACCGGGATCAGGTGAATTAATAACTATTACTGGTGCACCATCTTCTGCTATAGGTAAATAATCTATACTTCCCGCAGACCCACCTATATATGTATAAGGATCATCGACAATTCCATCATTTGGACTTACATCTGGACTAGTCCAATTATCCCAGTAATTACCAATTGACGTGCTATTCCAAGTGTTATCAGTTCCATCATCAATCGCATGTTTTCCATTTTCCAGAAAGAAATTTTCATAGATTGAGTTGCTATCACTCGATGAATCAATAAATATTCCCAGAGTATTATTGTATAAGACATTTTCAGTAATAGTATTATAATCACATTGATCATCTAAATATATCCCATAATCGTTACCGTTTACATTGTTTCCCGTGAAGTTATTATTATAGCATTCAGTTACCCACATCCCATAATCGTTACCGTTTACATTGTTTCCCGAATT
Source organism: Promethearchaeota archaeon (assembly GCA_019894955.1). Taxonomy (GTDB): domain Archaea; phylum Asgardarchaeota; class Lokiarchaeia; order Sigyniarchaeales; family SOKP01; genus SOKP01. The sequence continues at coordinate 9,486 of JAGXNQ010000102.1, forward strand.
AGTGCTATTCTCACAACCTTCATAACCTATCCCTATATAGCTACCGTTTACATTGTTTCCTGTAATATCAATAGTATGGCATTCCCATATCCACATCCCTATAAAGTTACCTTTTGCATTGTTTCCCAAGATGGTGTTATAATCGGAATGACCTAAATATATCCCAGAATTTCCGTTATCATTTACGGTGTTTTTCAAAATCGTGTTATTATCGCTCCAACTTAGCCAAATCCCAACTTGACCATTTTTAAATGCTATATTTCCCGAGAGAGTATTGTTA
>JAGXNQ010000103.1 GCA_019894955.1 Promethearchaeota archaeon
AGATTGGGTTTAGAAATCTTCGGCACCAAAATTTCTCAATTTAGAACAATACCAGTAGAAAAAAGCATTACTCCAGAACATGCCATCTCCACTTATGACGATCTTAAAACGATTATTAAAGAAGTAGAAGAACCATTTGCTGTGGTTAATTGTATTTGTCGGCAAGCTACTGATCTTTTAGGAGCCCCTTGTAAGGTAACGGATCGACGTGAAGTATGCATGACGTTTGGACCAATGGCTTATATGTATATTGACCAAGGGTGGGGACGAGAAATTTCAAGGGAAGAAGCGCTAGAAATACAGCGTATGAACGAAGAAGATGGATTAGTTCTTCAAGCAGGGAATTCTCTTAAACCAGATTTTATCTGTAGTTGTTGTGGATGTTGTTGTCCAATTTTAGATGGTACTAAAAGATTTCCCAGACCAGTTCAATTTTTTTCGGCTAATTACTATGCAGAAGTGGATTCTGAATTATGTTCTGGATGTGGTACTTGTGTAAATCGCTGTCAGATGGATGCTATAAAACTTGTCGAAGAAATTTCCAAGGTAAATAAAAAAAAATGTATCGGCTGTGGGAATTGTGTTCCGATATGCCCTGAGGAAGCAATCCAACTCAAGAAAAAAGATAAAGAAATTGATTTACCTCCTACAATGGATGATTTATACGATAAAATCTTAGAGCGTAAGTTGGAATTAAAAAGTAAAAAGTAGTAAATATGATCTATATGAATGTTTGATGATTTAATATTGACACAAAACACTAACAACTGAATCTCCAAATTAATAAAAGAAGATTCTGTATGTTAGATATATGAGATATAATGCACCTAAGAGTGCAATCAGTAATCCATATTTTTTAAAGTGAAATGAAAATTTTCTTTTCTTCGAAAAATGAAAAATATCACCATCATAGTTCGCATTACAAACTGAACACGTAAATTTGTCGAAATCCTCATTGTAATTAAGTATATTGTCGCAGATAGTGCATTTGATATTTTTTTTTTTCATATATAGTCATATTGATTATTTCTTTAATATTTACCTTTTAGCTTACTTTGTATACTTAAAAAAATTATTATTTGATTCTAATTTTTAGAACTAAAAATAGTGATTATTATGATTGAAACAGATATAACAAAGATGTTTGGATTGAAATATCCTATCTTCAGTGCCCCTATGGGACCCTTTTTTACTCGTGATTTAGCTCTAGCTGTGAGCGAAGCAGGAGGATTGGGAGTTTTATCGAATGTAAACATAGTGGGGACGGATCCTGTCAAGGAACATAAAGCTAGCATGGAATACATGATTGAACATACCGATAAGCCATTTGGTTTGAATATTCTTACATCTAGGAATAATCCTGGGGTAAGACAAATGGTTAGAAACTTACCTAAAATTGTCATGGGTAACGTTAGAATGCGAGACCAATGTAAGTATTGGTTAACATCTGCGGGGTCTTCAAAATTTCTTCCTCAGTCGAAATATTTCCAAGAACTTCGAGAAAATTCAGAAGTTAAACACTTTCATGTAGCTCCTGCTGTATGGTTGGCTAAAAAATGTTTGGATTCTAATGTTGATGGTATCGTAGTAACTGGTACAGAAGGTGGAGGACATCAGTCATTTGAGCGAGTAACAACTCTTGTTTTGCTTCAACAGATGATGAAAGCATTTCCGGATTTACCTAAAATAGCTTGTGGAGGTTTTGCTACCGGTGAATCCTTGGTTGCTGCCTTATCTCTTGGTGCGGGAGCAATCGCTATGGGGTCAAGATTTATTGCATCTAAACAGAGTGAATTCCATGAAAATTATAAGGGATTAATCCCCCCTGGAAAACCTCAAGATACTGGGCTTTTTACAGGTTCTTTTGGGCCAATCCGATTATATAGAAATGAATATGCGGAATCACACCCAGCACCTTCTACTAAAGAGGAGATGCTTGCTTATGAGCAATCTATAACTCCTGAACAACAAGTCAAGGATCTAGGGTCTTATGATAGGGTATATGATGGAGACGTCAAAACTGGAGCGGTTTTACTTGGTCAATCAATTGGAGTCATTGACAGTATAGAAGATGCAAACGATATCATTGAAGGAATAATGAAACAAGCAGAAGTTGTTATCAGAAGAAATGCTGCAATGTTAAAATAATCTCATTTTCTTTTTTTTATAAATCTACTTATTTGATTAGACCTGAAATTTATAAATTTTAAATTTCAAAACTTTTATCAACTTTTTATATTTTTAATACTTATAATTTAGGATATTGAAAATAATGGAGAAATATTTAAGTCCTACTTATTTCATTGATTCAGATTCTGATCTAGTTAGTCAAACTGCAAATAATGTTATCCAAGATGCAATAGATCAGAAGGAAAAGGCAATCAAATTATTTTATTGGACGAGAGATAAAATAAAATATGACGCCTATAGTCTTTCATCCTCGAGAAGACGATACAGAGCTTCAAAAATTATTCAAGAGGGAAAAGGTTGGTGTGTCCAGAAAGCTGTTTTACTAACTGCTCTCGCCCGATCTATTAATCTTCCAGCTAGACTTCACTTTGCTGATATCCGAAATCATCAAACTCCTGATAAACTGAAAGAAATAATGGGTACGGATATTTTTCTATATCATGGATATACTGAATTGTACTTGCATGATAAATGGGTTAAAGTAACTCCGACCTTTAATAAGGAGCTATGTGATAAATTTGGTTATAAAAAGGTAGAATTTGATGGAATTCATGATGCAATCCTTCCAAGTACCACTTTAAACGGTGAAAAATATATTGAGTATTTAAATGATAGAGGAACAAATCAGGAACTACCTCTTAAAGAGATTAATCGGACCTTTTCTGAATATTATCCATTTAAAAAATAAGAAAAGAAAAAAGAAAAATTTAATTCTATACTGTAGAACTAGCAGCTACATCTATACTACCCGTAGTAACTGTGCAGGTAAATGCATATGAATTTATATAAGGGTCATTATAATTCATGCTTGTTATCACATCACTTACTCGTGAAAATTCTGCAGGTAAATATACATAGTTGATACTTCCAAGAGTTGTTGAGCTTCCAAATTGAGCACCAACATTTGCAACTTCATCATTATATATAATATTAATACTTCCCGTAATGGTTTGGATTGTACTTGTGATATTGGCGCCTATATCATTAGTATGACCAATATCTAGAGTAATACTACCTGTAGTGGTCATTAAGTTTAATTCACTATCGTTTGTATAAGCCGTATCATCCATGTTAAGTTCGATACTTCCCGTAGTGACACTTCCAATTAGATCATCACCTAGTACACAAGATGTTAATAGGGTATTTAAAGAACCAGTAATAGTTTCTAAATTCATTCCTTGAGTGAAGTTAGACATGCATGCAGTTAGATCTAAACTTCCAGTTACGGTGCTTAAATCAAACGCACTTTCGAATGTTGAATTTTCTAAAGATACCATAGTTAAAGAACCAGTAGTAGTAACTAAATTGAAATTGCCAAGAAAATTAGTATTTTCTTTAGAGACAAAATTTATAGACCCTGTTATAGTTTGCATATCAAGGATATTTAAATCGACGCCATTTGCTGTGGTCATTTCAATAGAGCCAACATTCACGATTGCTGTGATATCATAGGTAATATCGGTTCTCAATGTTACATTAATAGTAATATCATAAGATTTAAACCAATAAGAAGGATCAAACCAAATATCTGGTAGAACTTTTAGATAAAATTCGTTTTCTAATGGCCACCACTCGGTTTCTGGATTAAAGAATGCTGTGTAGTCTTTCCCTTCCATGAATAGTCCAGAAATCTTAATATCAACATCTACTGTCGCTAAGTGAGCTAAATTAGAGGTATTATATTGAAAATTTATTTTACCAATATCTGTTTGGATTTTTAACGACTCAACAGGGGAAGGAACACTAGGATCGTAAGTGTAACTAGAATGTTGATTTATACTTCCCGATGTCATGACTCCAGTAGAAAAGAATCCAATAGTGCCACCTACCAATAGGGCAGAAATAAATATTATTACAATTTTATATGTTCTCATTTTCTTTAATTAAAATTGATTAATTTATAGTTAAGACTAGTTTATTTTAATGATATTTAAGTGAAATTTAGCCCAATATTTAATGATCAGTATTCTAAAAAAGATTAAATTATAGTTTTTTTAATATTGAAGTTGCAAAACTTCTGGCTTTCTCGCAATCAGTATCATCTGGGTGTCCTTTGACAGATAAAATGTTTTTCTCTGCTTCCTTTCGTTTTTCAGGCGTTAATCTGCCTAACATTGCTTGTCTTTGTTCTTCTGCTTTAGGAACTAGGTTTTCCCCACAACAATCAAACTCACCTAAAATTTCACAATCAAAATTTCCTATTATTTTGTTTACAGACTTATAGGCATCTGGCCACGGAGTAATACTTTCATGTGTGTAGAAGTATGCAAATTTAGGAGGAAGTTTCTCTGCTTTTTTTATTAAACTGGTAACCTTTCTATTTACATTAAAACCATAAATTCCTGAACCTAAAAATACAAGATCATATGATTGTAGAGTAGTAGGATCAACTTCTTTAACTGGGATGAGATCCACTTCTTGATTCTCCAATCCATCCATTATTGATTCAGCAATCTTCTTAGTATTTCCAGTATCAGAATAATAAGTAACTAAAATCTTCATAATTAGAATAGCACTGTAAAGCTAAAAAATAATTGTGTTAACGGAAGATTTTAAGTAGTAAAAAAAAATTATAAATTGCTCATTTTAAACAAGAGCGAAACTCTCTTTCTGAATTTCTCGAATATTGATAAATCTCCATCCCACACTTTAATCTGATTAAATTTGTAAATTTCTTCAAATTGATCACTTACAGCTTTACAGATATTAAGAACCTTTTTCTCTTTGTGAGTATTATCTGTCTTATAGAAAATCACAGCATCGTTCTGGAGACATTGAGCAATATTAAATATGCCACGTTCAAATTTCATTGTCTCTCTCTTCTTCTGGTTGATATTACTAACATTTAGACGAATCATCTCTTTAATTTCAACTAAAGTAGATTGGTCTAGTTCTGGAAATCGAAAATTAAATGAATTGCCTTTTAATGGATCCTTAAAAAAATTAACAATTGGCTCTCCTTCTTTAGAAAAAATCCAGAATTCTTCAAGTATGTCAGACATCTTTCAAGTAACATTTCTTTCTATTTGTTTGTTGATTCCTTTAAAATGACCACGTATGTTTTCTGCACTAACCTTATAATAATGAATACAAATACTCCACCAAATAAGTAAACAAATGCTGTCATGTATGTTATCAATTCAGTTAATTCAAAGAAATTGAAGATAATATTGAAGATATAACCAAAAAGAAATATAACAATTAACAGCTCTCGTAAAAACCATTTTTTAGTCACTTCACCTTTAGGAAATAATTTTTTTATTTTTCTTATCAGAATTAAACTATAGATAAAGAAGAATATACCTCCTATTGATGCAACAAGATTTAAATAAAAACTTAAGCCTAAACTCATATTCACTCACATTTTAAAAATAGTAGTATACATATGTAGACTTAAAACTGACATTTAAGAGTTTACCTTATATTATAAAAATGAAATGAATATTTATTCTATATAATGGTTTTAGACGAGAATTTTCATGAAAGCACATATTATAACTGATTTCTGAGATAAATTACTACAAAATTTATCTTTCGATTTCAAAAAAATTTAAAGCGTTTTCTACAGTTTTAAGACTAACTTCTTTTTGAGCTAGATTATGTGAATAAGCAATAGCAGCAATAGAATATTTAACATTTGAGGGAACGTTCAATGGAGCCCTTAAAAAGGGATGTTGGTAATAACTATCTGTTTCAGTAAGTAATGATTCGAGAGGGGAGTTTATTGTTGCTCTACGCCATTTATTTACACCAAAAGCAGAACTTGGAACAGAAAGCATGAATCCTTGTTGAGGTAGCATTGCACCATATACATCGGGACCTGAAAAACAATGCCATAACACTTTACTTGGTCTAATATGATATTTTTCTAATAGATGTAACATTTCTTTTGTTGCTCCATCATTAGTATTGAATCGGTGATCTGGATTTTCTTTATCAATTTCATGTTCTGCAGCATTTCTCACGTGTAATACGTAAGGTTTGTTAAAATCTCTCGTAACCTCAAATATTTTTTCTAATTCACTTATTTGCTTGGATCTTTTTTCTAATGACTTTGCGTGATGAAAATCTAAACCCACTTCACCGATTGCTAAATAATCAGATTGATGGCTTTCAATGTAACTTTTCCATTTCTTCCATTCTATCTCATATTTCTGCTTAGTAGTATATGTCACGGTTTGTGGGGCCCATCCACATGAAAATCCAATGAGGTTTTTATCATTAATAAACTTCAAAGTCATATTAAGTGTGCTAATATCTATGGTGCTGGTAATCAAATAGACCCCTCCCGAATCAAAATAGTTATTTAGTTGTACTTCATCGGAGGGTAAACGATTGTCGTTTTTTGGACGTGGAAAAGGGAGATGGCAATGTACATCAATAAATTTTAGTCCATCTTCTGGTTCGGGTACGAGAATTTTCTTTGTCATTCTTATTCAGTATTGAATGTATCAATAGTTATTGATAAGAAAATTAGAGAAGAAATAAATAATTTCGCATCTATTTAAATAAGTCTGCTCATGCTTAAATTTTTAAATAATATCTCTTGTTAAAGTGTTATAATGATTCAATCAATTAAAGCAAAGCTTGAGGATTTAGAAATTAGAAAATCTAATGCATCCCCAAGAATTAAAGAAATTGAAGAAAAACGTGCAGAAGAGTTAGCAGAAGTTAATAAGAAATATGATCACATGATAGACGATGTATCTACTGAAGTAAATGAATTCGAGAGAAGTATTATGAAAGAGTTAATTGATTCATTTGTAAAAGTCATCATGGACGAATTTGATTCTAAACGAAGCACTAGTGAATACATCCTCACAGACCAGTTTAGAACTTTCAGAGAAGAGATGTCTGAGATTCCAATATTCCCTAATGAACTCATAGAAAGAATGGATAAAGTCATTGAAGGAGATCCTATTGAAAACGTAGCATATGATATTGAAAAAATTGAATCTAAATACAAATAAAACCCATACAATTACAAGCTTAAGTGATATCATAATTACTACCTTTTTCTAATGATCAAAAGATCGATGAAATAATATCGGGATATTAGACTAAAACTTATGGATCTTTATTTTTCTCTTATTTCAATAGTAAAAATAATGAAGAAATGTGCTCATGAATAAGGATGTTATTGAAAAAATATTTGATTTAGAAATATTTCAAGAGGAAATTGAGATCTATAATGCAAAACTACGACTGTTAAATTGGCTTTATGATGAAATAAAGATTCAAATACACCTCTCAAAGAAACTATTAAATGAAAAAGGTCAAAAACTCCCTCTTAATGTATGACCATTATATATTGAGTATTTCTGTGATTAAATCTAAAAGAATATAATAAACATTATCAAGACCGTTCTTATGTGGAAGATGGACAAAGATTACCGGATAATGTTTCATTGATATTCTGAGAGCGTGAAAGTACACATAATTACATAAATAAGAACCAGGGAAATTAGAAATTTTAATATCTTTTAGATGTGATCTTCGTGATTTTATTTTTTTCAAATCTATTGCGGATTTAATCCTTAAATTATTACCAAATTCAATAAATCCACAATTGAATGAATTATCCACATCAATTCCAAATTTAAAATTCCACGAATACCTTTCAATATGAATTTTTTTACCAGAATGAATGCCTAAAAGGATTACAACTTTAGGTAGCTCAACAAGATTATTAAGAAATTCCGTATAGATAAGTATACTTCTTTTCCAACTAACGGGCAAGATTAATTTTTCTATCTTTTCCCCATTGATATGATTTGGTAACTTTAAAATCATAATTTCACTACGATTTTCGGGCATTTTCCCAAATTTTTTAAAACCTGAGAGTAAAATCATATTTTTTTAATATAAAATGGTTAAAATAAAAAATAGGAATAAAATAAGCTATTGTTGAGTTTTAAGTTTTTCTAATTCTAATTTTTTAAGCTTCTTATCAAGAATCTTGATTTGTTTATCTTTTTCTTTTATTTTTGACTTCTTTTCTTGATCAATATCATTCAGTAAATCTTTTAGTGCTTTTTCTTTTCCCTTGAGATACTTGTCGTATTGAGTTTTTAAGGATTTTTCCTCTACGATGAGCTTATCTCTTTTTTTGACCCATTTACTTGCTTCTTCTTTGGCTTCTTTTAACTCAACTACAGCTACATCATACTTTTCTTTAGTGTCATTTATTTTAGCATCCCAATCCCCTTCAATCTTCTTCTCTGCGCCAGCTTCTTTTTTAGTCGTATCTTCTTCGATTCGGGTGATTTCGTCTTTTAAGTCGCTAACTTGAGTTCTATATTCTTCTTCCGACATTTTAATTAACTCTTTTATTATTTCAATTTCATTTAGGTTTTGATATTTTTACTAAGTTAAAAATTTATTTTTATTGGTTTTCATTAGCATACTATAGAAATAATCTATAAATTGTTATGATTGTAATCATATCTCTATGGATCCTATTCATCTTTCTCATTGAAATAGAAAAGACAGAAAAAATTGGATCAAATTACTTCAATTTATCAGATACAAAGTAATTATTTATTTCCTTTAGTAATATATAGTTTCTCCTAATGCTAATCTACAAAGATCGCTTAAAATATAATTTTTAATACCCTTTCGAGAAACTTTAGAACCCAAGCTTTCTAAACACATTTGACAATTATATACACAGACTTCAGCACCATGGTTGAGCATATCATCAATGTTTTTATTTTGTGTAATTCTTTGGAGCTTGGTTTTTCCAAAAACACCAAGAATTCCCGCGCAACATAACGCATTTTCTCTATCATATTTGCGATTTACACGTTTCACACCTATCAATTCGCATATTTTATCAACCCATTCGTCCATTTTAGGAATAAATCGGTTTGAACAGGATCTTTGATAAGCCATCTTTAAGTTCAACATAGTGATTTCATTTTGATGATCCTTTAAGAATTTATGGAGATATTCATATATATGAATGGCTTTGAATCCTTCAGGAAGCTCAATATTATTTCGGGGGCAATAGGAAGTATAAAAACCATAACATTCATCGTGAAAACAAATCATTTCCTTGATACCTTGCTTTTTAATATTCTCGATTATTATTTGCGCTCTTTCCTTAATCACAGAATCTTTTCCATAATGATGATATACCAAATTGCAGAAAAATGATAAACCTCTAACAAATTGTAAATCATCAAATAACTTACCTTTCATTCGTTCTGCATAAATTTTTGCTAAGCCACATTTATTAAGAACTGGTTTTAAAGAATCAATATCCTTTAATTTCAGCTCTGCATGAGGTTTAAATCTCATTATTGTATTTTGTAGCACTTGTGGGTTTATATTTAGCGATTTATATTTCTCTTGAAGTTCAGTTATCAAATCAAATGGATGAGAATCATAGATACAATACTCATCGCAGGCGAAGCATGTCACGCACTCAGATAGAACCCTTGAATTTTCTCGATTATTTAGTTTTTCTCTCTCAATCCTTGCTTCTTCCAGGCTTTCAAATTCAATCCATTGACAGTGTGTTAGACAGTCAATGTTTTCACATTCCATACATAAGGA
>JAGXNQ010000104.1 GCA_019894955.1 Promethearchaeota archaeon
ATATAAGGTAATATTCCTTTAAATTGAGAAATCCTTCCTTTATGAATAATATCTCCAGTACAAACTACTGCATCTGGTTTTACTTCTTCGATATAATCTATAACATTTTCCATATATTCGGGAACAAATTCAGATCCATAATGTAAATCGCTAATTTGAATGATCTCTACCATTATTCACACCTAATAATTCAATTATTTAACTTTTTAAAATGTTTTAATGTTTTAAATGACCAAATCTTGACAAGAAGGATATCTAAATTAATAATATTAAGCTCTGAATTTAAAATATTTGTAGTTTTAAAAACTAATTACTATTTAGCTTAATTTCTTATGAAATTATAATAAACTCATCCAGCTAAAGATCTAATATTTTTTTTCTTAGATAATCTTCAATCGCGCTGATTTTTAATGTCTTATCTTTAATAAATCCTTGTCCATAATCAGAACCACCACCACCTTTCCCATGGAATTGTTCGGTGCACGATTTGATGAATTTACCCATATTAAAAACTTGATCCATATTGGCTAATTTTCCTAACATGCCCATTAATATAACACCTTCATCAATTTTATCAATTAAAAGAGTGATCAAATCATCCGCTTTATTTACCACTTTAGAGCTAAGATTTTTTAAATCTTTTTGAGACAAATTTTCAACCGTATGAAAAATTACTTTGTATTTTTTAATTTCAATAGCATTTTCTAATAATATATCAATTGATGACTTATCTAAGAGAGAAGTTACTTCATTTAACTTACCTACAGCTTCATTCCATTCATTATATAATTTCTCTACTTTTTGGTAAATTAGTTCATTTTTCTCATTTAAAATTTCGGAAATATGTGTTATAAGATCCCCATCATGCTTTTCTTGGGAATTTAAGATAGTATCTTCTCTAATATATTCACCAATTTTAAGAGATTTATGTACTTTTTTCCATTTTTCCAATAACTCTTGAATCCTCGAGACTAAAAAATTGGATTGTACACCAAGTAATTTTTCTAAACTATAAAGTATCTTTTCTTGATTTTCTTCAAGATCATTCGTTGCTTTGCCCGCTGTGAAAGTTAATCTTACTACTCCGTCTTGAATTTTTTGAGATTTAAGAATTTTAATCCTTCCTGCTTCAGATGTGTTATTCAAATGAGTACCCCCACACGCTTCAACATCTACTCCAGGAATCTCTACAATCCTTATATTTTTACCGGGTACTGCCCCCCCTTGGTAGATCATCATTCCATATTTTTGTTCCGCATCTGAGCGAGGCATAAATGATAGGTTTAGATCGATTGCTTGGTCTACTATTTCATTTGCTTCTTTCTCAATTTCCTTTAACTTTTCAAAGGTAACATTATCATAGTGAGTTATATCTAAGTGAGATTTTTCAAGAGTTTTTTTCGCGCCTGCTTGATTAACATGATCTCCTAATATATGACGGGCGGCGGCATTAACTATATGAGTTGTCGTATGGTGTTGTGATAGTTGGGTTCTCCATTCTTTATCTACTTCAATTTTAACATCATCTCCTTCTTTAAATATAGGTTTTTCCGATAAGACATGAATGACGTGGCTACCTTGCTTAAATACATTATTAAATTTTTGATCATTAATGGTTCCGACATCGTATAACTGTCCTCCTGAAGTAGGGTAGGCTACTGATTGATCGAGAATAACCATGTTATCAATAATTTTCAGGACTTTTGCGTTGTTTGATATATTTGTATAATCGTAATAATAAAGAGACTTAGTTTCGGGAATTCCATTCAAATCTAACTCAATTTCTTTATCTGTAGCGTGAATTTGTTCTGTTATTTCGTGCCTTTCTACAACTAAACTATAAAAATTATCAGGGATTTTTATAATTCGACCGAATTTTTTCGCAGTTTCTTTTACCAATTCAGGATTAATCCCTCTGGAATCGTATATTTCAATTAAAGTTGCTGTTGAAATATCTCCTTTAGCAAGTAACTTTTCTAAAATTTTGCTAGCTTTTCTTTTTGTTTTGTAATATTTGTCTTTTTCTACGTTTAAAATTTCTCGTATGTCATCCAAATGCTCAGAAACTTCCGGAAATAGTTCTTTTAATTCTTCAGCATGCCATTTGCACACATCAGCAATATTAATATCCCAATTAAATTTATCTATAAAACTTATAGCCCTTCTGAAAATAACTCTCAGATTATACCCCCCACCTACGTTAGAAGGGAGTTTCCCATCATTTAGAGCAAACAATAAACTTCTTGCGTGGTCCGCAATTGAATAGATAGCCGTCATGGGCATTATCTTCTCCCTCAATTCCTCTACAGAAATATCTAATTCCTTAGCCACTCTCTCCCAAGCCGCATCTATATCATCCACCTCGTCGAAATTTAAGTAGGCGGAATATTTTGAAAATTCATTATATAAATCAAAATCCAAATTTATTTTAGTTAATTCCCTTAATTTTGATAATACATGTGGAAATGTAGCTTCATAGATGTTTGGAGTGCCTTGTGAAAACCACGCCACGCGTTCTTGACCAAGACCCATATCTAAGACTTTCAGGCTTAATTCTCGAGGTCCATTTGGAGTTTGTTCGAACATTGTATAAACTTGATTGAATAATTCTACACCCCTACTAAAAAACTCAAGGCTACAACCAAAAGAGCCCCCACCAGCCCAGGAATCTTCCTGAATCGTTATTTCATCTTTTGAAAGTCCTACACCCAAATGAATGAAATCGTGTATATCCAAAAAAAACTGTCCTTGATTCCATTCTTGAGGTGTCCCGAAAAAATGTTGACCAATCATTGTGAAGCCCGAATTGTGCGACCCTGTTAGGCCTACGTTTTGAATATCATTAAATCTTAAACAAAATTGAGGGATAATTAGCTTCTTTGCAGGAGGTTCAACTTCACCAGTAATTACATAAGGTTGGAATGCTGAGATTGATGCTATAGTAAATTCTGAAGTGGGATTCCATCGAGCTACACAAGGATACCTTTTAATCGGAATATACCCTCTCGGCTCAAGGATTTCGACAATTTTTTTCCAAACACCTATGTATGACAGTTTTTTCTTAATGGGATTGTTTTCAGTGACTTGAAATCCACCTGAACAAACAGGATCTCCACAAACGGTTCTATCTTTTAGCAAAGTCCAGAAAAAGGAGTCACAACATTCACACTGTTTTCTCATATATCCTAAATGTTTTAATTCTGTAGTAGGAAAATATTTATCAGGGTCCTTTGAGGTGATTTTTTTAAATTCCCGCTTTAATTCTTTATCTGTTTTGCAATCCTTTAACTGAATTACAATTTCCTCTGAAATCATGATACTTTGCTATAGCTAATTATGAAATAATACAGAATATAATGATTCTATTCCTAAAACAATTATGATTTTAAATTTAAAAATTAATAAGAAAAATTAAGGTATTACCTCAAGATAAGTTGAAACTTCGCTTTGATTTATCTTAAATGTTTTGATTTCCTTATTTTTATCTACCTTTGTAACGATTATATCGGCTTGTACCATTTTTTTGATGTAATTTTGAAATTTAGATAAAGCTTCTAAAATTTCATCATCTTCAGTGTTCAAATATAATTTTATTCTGTTTCTGGTTAATAACTTCATTTTCTTTCTATGATTATTTATATTTCTTACTAAGTTTCTAGCTATTCCTTCTAGTTTCAGTTCTTTTGTGATTTCTGTATCTAATTCTACAGCAAACTCAAGTACATCTTTATTTTTAATAACTACTTCTTTGACATTTAATGCGTTTTTAATTATTTCTAAAAATTCATCTTCTAGATTTACTCCCATTACTGTAATCTTTTTTAATACTTGTCTTAAAGGTATATTAACCTTTTCTCTTAATTCTAAAGACTTTTGAACTATTTCCTTAGTTAAATTCATTTTAGTTTTAAGGCTTGGATATGATAAAGCTTGATTAAATTCAGGCCACAGATCTAAATGCACGGATTCGTATTTTACTAGGTTTTTTTCTCTTAATTTCTGATATATCATTTCAGAAATGAAGGGTGTTAATGGAGCTAAGATTTTCGATAAATTATGAAGCACGTACGTCAAAGTATTCATGGCTGCTAGCTTTTCTTTTATTATCTCGCTTTTAAACCTATTTCTACTGTTTTTAATGTACCAAGTGGACAAATCTTCAACAAAATTAATTATTAATTTGCTTGCTTCTCCTGGATCATAGTCATCTAATCGCTGAGTCACATTCCGTGTAAGATTATTTACTAAGTCTAAAATCCACTTATCTAAAATGTTATTTGATTTCGGATTATTTATTGATAAATCATCGATTTCAAATAAAGAATGAAATTTTAGGATATTTACTAATAACAAATTAAATCTTCGATATACTTGTTTAACTATTTCTTCTTTGAAGCTTAAATCTTTTGCTCGCATTAACTGGGATGCTAATAGGTAAATCCTTAAAGCGTCAGCTCCGTATGTTCCTATTATGATGGATGGATCAGGGAAATTTTTTTTTGATTTTGCCATTTTGGTTCCATCTTCAGCAAGTATATTCCCATTTACAACAATGTTTTTAAAAGGAATTTCATCAAACATCAGTATTGAGATTACGTGCATGTAGTAGAACCAAGCTCTTACTTGTCCAATGTATTCTGAAACAAAATCGCTGGGAAAATTATACTTAAACCAGTCTACATTCTCAAATGGATAATGTTTTGCAGCATACGGCATAGATCCCGATTCAAGCCAACAATCGAAAACTTCAGGTATGCGATTCATTATATTTCCACATTCCGAACATTTCAAATGAATATCATCTACAATATGTCTATGTAAATCTAAATCATCAGGAACTGTTTCGATCGAGTGATTTTGTAACTCTTTCACCGAACCTACCACTTTAATGGTATTACAGTTCATACATTCCCAAATTGGCATCGCAGTAGCCCAAAATCGATTTCTCGAGATACACCAATCAGGAGCACTCTCTATAATGTTTTGATAGCTTTTAGATATTTCTTTTGGATACCAATTTATTCGTTCATTTGTTTGTAGAAGCTTAGGTTTTATTTTTTGAATGTTAATAAACCAAGCATCAAGGGCATTATACATTAGTGGAGTTTCGCATCTATAACAAAAAGGATAGGAGTGATTGTAATCTTCTGTATTGTATAAAAGATTTCGACTATCTAAATCATCTAGGACTTTTGCATCAACATCTTTAAACCACATACCTCTCCATTCTTTTGGACCAAGGGCTAATTTACCGTGCTCATCAATGTGTTGAATTATCGGCATGTTGTGTTTATTAATCATTTCGTAATCAAACTCTCCGTAAATGGCCATATGAACTATTCCCGTACCTTCATCTGATAAGACTTCTTCACCTCCATCAATGATGTAATAACCTACTTTCTCAGTTTCAGCTGAAATTTGATATAACGGTTTATAAGCTTTATTTAGTAAATCTTCTCCTTTTAATTCATCAACAATTACATAATTCTCGTTTATTATTTCTAATCGGGATTTGATTAAAATCAAAAATTCATCTTGAACCTTGATTTTAACATAATTGAGTTTACTATTTACAGCTAAAGCTACATTTCCAATTAATGTCCATGGCGTCGTACTCCAAGCAAGCAAAAATGTATTTGATTCCTCCAATAATTTGAATTTTGCTATGACAGATTTTTCGGTAACATCCTTATAACTGTTATCCATAGATATTTCGAAATTAGAGAGCGGAGTTTCGCATCTTGGACAATAGAGAAGAATTTTTTTACCTCTATATACGTGTTCTTCATCATATAGTTTTTTAAAGATAAACCAAATCGTTTCCATATACGAATTATCCATGGTCTTATAAGCATTATCAAATTCAATCCATTTACCCATCCGTTCAACGGTGTTTTTCCATTCATTAGTGTACCAAAGAACTTTAGATCTACAAAATTCATTAAACTTACTCAAACCCATCTCGTATATCTCGTTCTTCTGCTTTAGATTTAATTCCCGTTCACAAATACTTTCTATAGGAAGTCCATGGCAATCCCATCCCCATTTTCTTTCGCAACGATGATTTTTCATTGTCCAGTACCTTGGAAATACATCTTTTGTAACAAAACTTAATATATGTCCGTAATGGGGTAAACCGGTGGCAAACGGAGGTCCATCATAAAATACATATTGATTCTTTTTAGACCTTGACTCAATACTCTTTTCGAATATCTTATTCTCTTTCCAAAATTGGATGATTTCTTCTTCCTTTTGTATATATGACATAATTTTTACCATATTTTGTTAATATATCTTTTAAATTATTATTTTAAAAAATCGCAAAATTTTTATTATTCATTTATGAAACGGGATGTGGATAGTTCAGAAATTCGTTTCAAAAAGAATTGAATTTCATTTAATAATAATATCGGATATGATCTCTATGAAAATTGATGTTAAACCAAAAAATTTAGATTTTTCATTCATAACGTCCACATCCGTAATAATTAAAATAAAGTAAAAAGATTTTAAAAATATAACGGATCTATTGTTCATTTCTAATGCTATTTTTGTTTAAAATTCTAGATATTGAAATCGGGAGTAATCTTTTTTTTTAAAGTCATAATCAAGGAGTTCAATTTTTTCTGGGATTATTTTAAGAATTAATTTTCTTTTTCCTCTTACTATTTTTTGAGCGGCTTCAAAATGATCCTCTCCTTCTCTCAGGAAAATCAATCTCTCTTTACCTGAAGCAGTAATTTGCATCCCTTGGATTTTACCAGTATCCAAAGGTGTATAAATTCCAATGCTCACAATTGGATTTTCCTCAATATTTTTCACTTTTCTTCCTGGAGCTAATCCTACATAAATATTAAAATTTTCTTGAGATTTCTCCATGTAGAAATCCATTGGAGTGGCACGAGGCATGTTATTTGAACAAGTACATAAAACAAGAGCTTTTCTAGTATTTAGAAATTCGCGAATTTCTGATGTTATTTCTTTTTCAGGCATTTTTTTTGACAATTGTAATCAACTCAATATATCATAAGAGAATATATATGATCTATGATAAAAGATTTTAATATAAAAAAAAAATTATGGATATGTTATTGATACTAACCATCCTTTCATATTGCCTATCGCACCCTTTAACCTAATCTTCTTAATTGAATTAACAATAAAGGGATTTTTGAATCTGTTTTCAATCTCTTCTTTTGGAACTATTTTCGGTCCAGATCCAAAATTTTCATTGGTACAAAACATATAAAGAGTTCCTCCTGGATTTAACAAGCTTTCAATTACTTCAGCATACATTTCCTTATCCTTATAAGAAAAAGAATGATAAAGACCACAATCTATAATGGTATCGTATTTCTCTTCATCTTTAGGCAAATTAAAGAAATCTCTCACGAAAAATGTGGCTTCAATTCCAACTTTTTTAGCATAATCTCTTGCTTTCATGATAGCCATTTCAGAGAAATCAATACCGGTTATATCTAATCCTTGTTTTGCTAAATAAATTACATTTGCACCGGTTCCACACCCGACGTCAAGAATTTTGCCACTCAAACCTGATTCAATTAATTCTTTAACGAATGACCTAGGTTCATTATCCTCCCAGGGAGGCATGCCCATATATCTTCGATTAAAATAATCTTTATCATATTCCAGTTGCTTCATTTCAAGAACGAAATTATTCAAATTATATATTGTTTCATAAATAATTTCTAATCCCGGGCTAGCGTAGTCTAAATCTTCGATTTTATTAAGTACTAGGTCAAGTTCTTTAACAAGCTCGACTACATTATTATCAGATTTTAAAAAACTTTTTGGTGGAGGTTTTTCAGCTATAACTTCTTTTATTTCATCACCTTTTTTTATATCAATTTGGTTTGTTTTCAAACATTTCACCCTCTAAATTACATTTAGTATAATTTAGATTGGTGATAATCCACTTATAGTTTAAAATTTTAGAATATTAAGTAACTCTTGGACAATTTATAGACTAAAATGTGAGTTAAAATTTATTTTGGAGAATAAATAGATGATTAATATTAAAACTAACAATAAAGAGTGTGTTATGCTATTAACGATTTTTTAGTTCCAGTTGAAACCTCACACCTTAAATCATAGATGGTTTAAATTAGGTTGGGGAAATTCAGAATTATTAGCTGCTGCTTGAACATATGGCGATATTGGACCTCGACCTAATGCCATGATCCTAATTTTCGATCCTAATGTTGGATTCAAAGAAGTCCCAAATTTAAGCGAAGCTTCTTCAGGGATTTCGCTTGAAATTGCCGAAATAATTTTATCAATTTTTGATAAAGCTAATTGATGATTTCCAGACACGGATACAATACAATTATCTATTTTTTTAGGATTAGTTTCTATTAAAGGATTATTCAATGCTAACTTTGCTTTTTGGATCAAATCTGTTTCTTCTCCTAAAGATTCTGTGATCCCTATCAATCCAGAGGGGATATTCCCTTGTTTTTCAAGCACTCTCTTTACATCAGCATAATCAATGTTGATCAAACCGCAGTTGTTAATTAAGCTAAGAATCTCTCGCATGCACCTTATCAGTACTTCATCCATTATTTTAAAACCAGTTAGTATAGGAAGATTTTGGTTAAATCTCAAGAGATTATCATTAGGTATAGGAATTAGTGTATCAACATGTTTTATTAGATCTGCTAACCCATTTTTTGCCCTGCTTATCCTTTCTTTACCTTCTGAGGAAAAAGGAATTGAGCAAAATGCAACTACTATTGCATTATTTTTTTTTGCCTCTCTCGCAATTATTGGAGCAGCTCCGGTACCAGTACCTCCTCCTAGACCAAAAGTTATAAAGACAACATCAGTATTTAGCACTTCAGATAATCTATCAATATCTTCCTCTGCTGCTTGAGTTCCAATGCTAGGAACATTCCCTGAACCTAATCCATTACATTTATCCTTCCCAATTAATAATTTTTGTGTGGCATTCGAGTAATACAAATCGTGAGCATCTGTGTTGATATTCAATGTTTGTATTTCAGAGACACCGACATCACTCATTCGGGAAACAGTATTATTGCCGGCTCCCCCGACTCCAACTACTAAGGAATTTATTTTTATTACTTTTAGCAACTTTGATAAATACTCATCATTATCTAAATTGGAACCTCGGTTTAAACTTTGATTTTGCTTGGCAATATCATTAAAACGAGAGCGAACTGAAATCCTTGATTCAGCAATAGTACTCAAATTATAATTTTTATCTGTCAATTTCGTAGCTTTCCATGAGTATGGGTTAATCTATAATATGAGTATTATATCTGAATAATATATGGAAGTAATACGGTTGTAATATCTTCTTAACATTTATGTATAATTTTATATTGTATTCATTAGTTTTCTCATTATTCGCTTGAAAAGTATGACAAATAATCATAGAATTAAATTTATAAGATTGAATTTTCATTATCTTCTTACGAGGATTTTTTGAATATGGAAACAGAATACAATAAGGAAAGCAGTAGTCAGTCAATCGCTTCAGAATCGATTGATAATCTAATTAAAGTTAGAGCTATTATTAGTTGCCCAACTTGTACGTACAAGAAAAAATTCAAAAATCAATTTTCTCGTAAAGATTTAGAACTC
>JAGXNQ010000105.1 GCA_019894955.1 Promethearchaeota archaeon
GGGTTGTATTCTGTTTATTCATTGCATCAAGGCTTTGCTGATGAACGGATTCAATTCCTAAAAATATTTGACGAAAACCAGCCTTATCAAATTTATCTATGAGTTCTGGGTTGTGATAAAGCACGTCCACGCGGCTCTGGCAAGTAAAATGCATTTTATGTTGAACTCCCGATCGAATAATGGCATCAAGTATTTTGTGTGTTCTTTTCAAATTAATGCTGAAATTGTCGTCAGTAAAAAAAATAAAGTCTGTTTTCCAGCCTACTAAATAAATCTCTTTCATGACTCGTGCTACTGATTTCGTCCGATAAGTAGGACCCCCATTTGAATTTCGCCACATGCGCACAATGCAACAAAATTTACAATTGAAACTACAACCCCGAGATGTTCCAACTGGTTGTGTTAGAGCCCCTAATGCAGCATATTTTCTATTTCCTAATAATTCTCGTCTTGGTAAAGGAAAAACATCTAAATTTTTTTCAAGTGTTCTTTCAACATTGTGAATCACATTGCCATCGATGTCTTTATATGATAGACCATCGATTTTCTCTAAATTTCGTTCATTCTTTTCTGAATCTAAATAATCAATAAGTTCCTTGAAAGTATGCTCTCCTTCACCTCTTACCACATAATCTACTTGTTTATGTGAAATAACTTGATTAGGATCTAATGTCGGATGATATCCCCCTAAAATGGTTATACACCCTTCTTCTTTTGCCATTTTTGCAACTACCAAGGCATGGTTAATTTGAGCGGTTAAACTTGTGATGGCTGCAATATCAGAGCCTCTCAACATGGAACGGAAGTCCTCTTCTTTATATTTATCCATTTTAAAATCGAACAATTCTGCGTCATGTTCTGGGACCATTGCTGCAATTGTGATTAGATTCAATGGCGCTCCTTTAACAATAGCATCTAATCCAGAACTTAATTTACCTGGATTCACATATAATATTTTCATTTTTTTGCACTAACCTTCATTTTTATAGCTTCATGACTATAATGATTAATACCTAATTAAATTAACAAAATAGCTTAAAACCAATTATAAAGAGTCAATAAAGCATGTAAGCTATAATTAATATGGATAATATCATATATAAAGTTTATTGTTGGATCTACATTCCAGTTGTTGATCAACAACTGATATTCTATTTATTATAAATCTTTTTTTAATTTGAGAATTTTTCTACTAATTGGACAATTTGCGCTTTTCGATAATTTGAAGGTACCTTTATATTATTTTTAGAACAAAATTCTTTCAATTCTTTGACTGTCCATTTATTATAATCTATTAATCCTTCTTTTTCTTCTTTTTCAGGTAATTTCTCAACCATTGATTTTTCTTTTTTTGATTCGAAAATAGGTTCAAGGATTTCAATGGCTTCAATAGTATTGAGACTTCTATTATAATGAATTCGCAATTTATGTCCATCTAGTTCGAACACGTCTCTAGATAAATTTTTTATCGGTTCCCAAGCTGTTTCTTCAATATTTTTTCCGAATATTTCAACCTTTTTAGTGATGATACCATAGAGAGTGTTCTGTCCGGTCAAAATATTCTTCCTTTTAAAATTTTGGGGAAGTTCTAAATTTAGAATTTCATCTAATGTTTCTTTTGATATTTTTTTTTCGAGTTTGATATCTTCTTGAGCTTTGCTTTGAGAATGTTTATTGATAATATGTATTGGTTTACTAGTTGATATCTTCTTATCAATAATAGGTGATGTGGTAGGTGGTTGTTTTGTTATCTTAGGAATATCAGGTATTACTTCACCCGTAAACCCCGTAGCCCTTGCTAATTCTTCAAGATCAAATCCAAAAGCTCTCAAGAATTCACTTGTTTCGTCCCCCTGTTCAACTGTAACTACCTTGCACCGATGTAAATGACCGATCTGTACCATTTCCTGTTGTAATTCTTGGGCTACCCTGCTGGCAATGAATTTTTTCCTTACATGAGGTGCAGATCCTTTCCAAATGAAAATTCTCCTAAAATCTTCCTTCACGATTATAGCAACTTGTTTAGGATGAAGAATTCCAGCACCTTTACTTCTTCGAAATTTTTCTTCAGTAATGTTAAAGCGTTGCCTTTCACCGGTATCTAAAAGTTCGAAAATCATAAAGTAGTCGTAATTCATTCTTTCATTCTCACTTGGAGTAGTAATTATCGATTTTTCAGTTTTATATTCCATTTTCACTCAAAACATAATAATTCAATAAATTAAGATTATTTATATCATATGAAAACAAAAGAGAGCGCGCTGGTTTTTCTTCAAATGTAATTATTATTTTATAAAAAATAATGATTAAAATTATATACTAAACATCTGAGATAATATCTCAGAATACTTTACCTAAGTATAAAAAACAGATGATAAACTTTGATTGTTGATGTTATTTCAGAAGATAAAGGAAAAGCGTTTCTTTTTTGCAACGAAGCTATAGTACGAGGAGCATTAGAAGCTGATGTAAAAGTTGTAGCATTTTACCCGGGATCTCCCGTGTCAGAGATATTAGACACTTTTTATCAAATCTCAGATAAAATGGAAGTAAAAATGGAAATAGCTACTAATGAAAAAGTAGCATTAGAAATTGTTGCTGGAGCTTCAATGGGTGGGCAAAGGTCATTAACAGCATTAAAAAGCGTTGGTTTAAACGTAGCATCCGATACTTTCTTTAGCTTAGGGTACACGGGAGTCAATAAAGGATGTGTTATGGTTTTTGCTGATGACCCTTATTGTCACTCCTCACAAAGTGAAGAAGATGGACGTTTTTTTGCAGAATATGGTTATTTTCCCTTGCTTGAACCAACTGATCCAGTTGAAGCAAAACAGATGGTAAAAGAAGCATTCGAAATTTCTGAAAAATTTCAGACTCTAGTACTCATGCGAACCACCACTCGCATAAACCATCAATCTACAGTTGTTCCATTGGAACCATTAAATAGAACAAAATTTATGCCTAGCAGTTTTCGTTCATATAATAGAAGTTATGCTACAGTGGGGTCTCGAGCACGTGAACTAAAAAGTGAATTGTTAAAGAAAAGAGACAGATTACAAGCAGAATTTGAAAATTCAAAATATAACACCATTACAGGAGATACTTCTGATATTGGGATTATAACATCGGGAGTTTCTTATAATTATGTTTTGGAAGTTGTTCGGAAATTGAATATTAACCCATTAATACTCAAGCTAGGAACCACGAATCCACTTCCAAATAACTTAGTAAAAAAATTCATCGAACCATTAAAGAGTGTTATTATTGTTGAAGAATTGACTCCCTACTTAGAAAACAAAATAAAAGCACTATCCAAAGATGTTAATCCCCAATTGACAATTTTTGGGAAAGAATCAGGGCATTTTAGCGAAGCTAATGAATATAACATACCAATTGTGCTAACAGTAATAAGAGAAGTATTTAACATTTCTTCAGAACACGATTACGAAAAAATATTACTTGATGCCAATAAATTAAAATCGATCCTTCCTGTTAGAATTCCCGTTTTTTGTCCAGGATGTCCTCATAGAGCTACTTTTTGGGCTCTTCAGAGAGCAGTTGGGAACAATTCTGACAAAATAGCTTTTATGAATGATATCGGATGCTATTCAATGTTGTTACTAAATAAGAAAATATATTCAAAACTCCACCCCGACGATTTACTGCTTGCTATGGGGGCTACTATTGGTACTGCAAGTGGTGTTTCTTTAGCTTCTGAAGACAAAGTCATCTCAATAATAGGAGATAGCACTTTTTTCCATGCGGGATTACCTGGAATGATCAATATTAGTAACAATTATGAAAACGTGGTGATTATCGTGTTAGATAATTCAGTGACTGCAATGACAGGACAACAACCCAATCCTGGAACGGGATATGGTCCTTCTGGGGCTCCTAAACATAAGATCCAGATCGAAAACGTGCTAAAAGGAATGGGATTTGAAAATATTGTAATCAACGATTGTTTTGATACGAAAAGTTGCATACCTGAATTTAGGAAAGCTTTAGAAGAACCAGGTCCTACCGTGATAATTTCGCGAGGACCTTGCGCCTTATGGAATGATAGAAACAAACGAAAGCGTGGTGAAAAAATACAACCCTTTTTCATAGATAATGAAATTTGTCGAAAATGCCATACTTGCATGCGTGATTTTTATTGCCCTGCAATAAGCATGGAATCAGAAGAAGGTGAATATATAGAGGAAAGTGGAAAAACTTGGAATGGATATTCCTCTCACATCTCTATGGAATTATGCGATGGATGTGGGGTGTGTTCAATCCTTTGCCCTTATACAGACCATGAAAATCGGTCTGAAAAAGATGTAATAAAACCATTTTCAAAAGAAAGGGAGGTGCGCCATGACTTATAATATAATGACTTGTGGTGTTGGGGGACAAGGGTTAATGCTTGTGTCCAACATCATTGGTTTAACTTGTGCTGAATATGGCTTAAATATCAGAACCGCTGAAACCCATGGATTAGCACAACGGTCTGGTTCCATCTATACTCATATACGAATTGGAGATGATGTTTTTTCTCCCCTAATTCCATATGGAGAAGCTGATGTATTATTAGGAATGGAAGCTATTGAATCTCTACGATATATAGAATTTTTAAAACCTAATGGTGTTATCATTTTAAATGATTACGTGTGGCAACCCGTTCAAAGCACCTTCGACCGCGTTAATGATTCGGAAGTGAAATATATTAAAGTCCAAGATATCATTGAAAAAATGAAAGAAATAACAACCAAGATATTTGTTGTGAATGCTTTGGAATTAGCTTTAAAAGCAGGTAATTCTCTAACTTCTAACGTTATACTTCTTGGTGCTCTTTCAAAAATAAAGGGATTTCCGATCCCTAAAGAACAACTGAAATCCATGATACCCCATGTGGTTCCAAAAAAAGCTATTGAGGTAAATTTAAAGGCTTTTGAGATTGGTTATGAGGAAATAAAATAAAAAAATCAATTTATTTGGAGTTCTATTATACCTTTTTATTATTATTATTATTATTATTTTTCACTAAATCGAGTAAGTGCTGATATTGCCAAAGACGTTCTTTAGCAATAGCTTTAGCAGCATAGTTAGCGGCATGAACAGCGTGACCTGCAACATGAGCAGTTGCAACAGCATGACCCGCAGAACGAGCAACTGCACGAGTTACACCTTCATCAACATCGCGAGCAGCAGCATGAGCCGCGAATGCAGCAGAACGAGCTTCACCCACAGATATCTCATCACGAACCCACGCTCGCCCTGCTTCTATAGCATTCCTAGGTCGCAGATCTTTTGGGTACTGTTCCTCAAAAAATAATAGTACATGCTCCGCACAGTCTATAGCCCAAACAGCTAAAGTTTTGTGGTCTAATTTACTCGCAAGCTCTGTTATCTTCTTTTTTATATCAATTTCTCCCATAGTATGAATAAAATTCGTAAAAAAAATTATTATTGTTTTTTTTTTCTTTTTACTAATTCCATAATTTCGATAACTGCTCCAACGACATCTACAAAATCCATATATGCATATTTTAATTTCGGTGGAAACATGCCTGATTGTATTAGATCTATTCCTTCTTTTTGGAACATTTCAACGTGTTTATCTAAATCTTCAACAAAAACGCCAAAATGATGGAGACCTTCTTTCCCTGAATCCACAAACTCTTTATAGACAGAATCACCTTTCAACCATTGAAAAATTTCAATTGTCGTATTAAAGCATCTGCTCATTCCGATTTTTATAGAGAATTTAGTATCTCTGCCTCGATATATAGCAGGATGATCTAAATCTTCAGAAAATTGAAATTTAGACATGTTAAACAACGATTCCATCATCTTAGCATGTTTTTCAGGTTCTTGATATATATAGCAAATATGGTGGAGCTTCAGATTTTTAAAATCAAATTCAAGATTGTTTTCCATATGTGATCATTTTTCATGTATTATTATATTAAATTATATCCTTATCCTATATAATTAAAAATCTATCTAAAAAAATTGAATTATTTTGGTGGTATTTCTGAAATAATTCCTTGTTTTATTGCATCATCTTCATTTTGGAATATAGCCATTGCAGTTTTCATAATTTTAAATCCGAGTTTGTAATAAAAACCTTCCTTGCCAGAATTTGCATAAAGAATTATCTTTTTATGACCATGAGATTGTTCAATGAGATTTTGAACTATTTTTTTTCCAAGACCAATTCCTTGATATTCTGGGTGAACTGCTATATCACAAATATATGAACAGTCTTTTCCGTCTGCTAAAGCTCTACCAACACCAACAAGATTACCACTATCAAAGATAAAACATTTAAACCTACTATTGGAAAATGAAAGCTTTAAATCATCAAGTATTTTTATTCCAAGGGGAGCAATTTTATATAAATCACATAATTCCATCCAATTTATTGTAGAATCATCATAACTCATTGTTATCTTCATTTTTTTCTACCTTCTTAAAATATTGATCAATTTCTGTCCAATTTTTGACTCTAATCACGTTTTCCGCATCATCAATTTCCTGATTCCATGGTTGGTCGTACAATAATAAAATCTTTTTTTTTTGTTTATTAATGGCTTCTGCTAGTTTAGGGTTATCATCAATAAAAACGTCAAAATCTTGTTTGATTTTAAGATCATAAGGCTTATGAATAAGAAGTACAAGTTCATTGTAATGGGGACCTTGCAAGATTCCATGATATTGTAATTTTTCTAAAATGTACTCCCTATATTCAGGAGTTCTTGCTGATACTATCGAAACTTGATGCATTTGATTTAAGTCCTTCATGATGACGGGGATTTGATCATCAATAAAGGGTGTGGACATAGAATCTTCATAGATTTGAAAAAAAATATCCCATATATCATCCTCTGGAATGTTCCAGTCAAGAAAAAACTCCCATTTGGTCACATCACTTTTTTGATACGATGTTCCATTTTTTTTATTGAATATCTCACAGAAAGTTATAACTGTATCAAGAAGTACACCGTCAATATCGCAAGCAATTCTCATGATTATGATCAAATCTCTAATAGATGTAAAATTAATGTTATTCACATTCCTTCTTAAGTTTTTATGTTTGCCTAGTAGTCAAAAACAGACTAACTACAATATAATCCTTTTTTGAAGAGTGACAAATTACATGCGATAATTACAATCTAATTCAGTAATCACTTTTATTCCTTTTTCTTAATAATTACGTCTTCGATGCCAATCCATTGTTTTGCTTCATCTAAACTCGAAACGATTTTCCTATTAGGGGAAGCCGCTTTATCTATAATATATTTTATTTCCTTACTTAAAGGAGGATTATTTGCAATTATAAATGCTGAACGGTAGAGCTTAGTGTTATTCTTCTTGAATAAGTCTAATATTATTTCAATAGAATCAAATTTCAATAATATTGCATCTGTGATATCAACGATGATACTCAAATCATTTTTTGCATTTTTTGTAAGTTCATTAAATTCTTTAACAAACCGCTCAGCAACTGGAGGTGGAAATGTACCGGTTGCTTTAATATAAAACTTATTTTCTTGTAGTTTTTCAATCTGATACATTTTCATCAACAAGCATTAATAAGATATGATATATTAGCATTTGATTTTATAAATTTATAACACTTTCTCTTTATTATACAAACTATCTTCTAACAAGTGTGATGTGTAAATATGGATATACCCGATTATCCCCTTAAACAATTTCCTTTTTATTCGATTAAACTCGTTGATAAATTTTGGAAAAATCGTCTTGAAGCTAATTCATCTATTACAATTCCTCATGTATTGAAGCGTTGTGAGAAATCTAAACGGATCGCAAATTTTGAGATCGCTGGAGGGCTAACTACAGAAAAACGAAAATCAAAATTACCTTTTGATGATTCAGACGTATTTAAAATATTAGAGGGGGTAGCTTATACCTTGAAACTGACACCGAATGACGAATTAGAAAATTATGCTAATGAAATCATCAATAAAATTGCTGCTGCTCAAGAAGATGATGGATATTTATATACTCATCGAACAATAAATCCTGAAAATCCACCTATAATGTCAGGTAAAAAAAGATGGGAGATACTAACTCTATTCAGTCATGAACTTTATAACCTAGGTCACCTTTATGAAGCAGCAGTTGCATATTTTGAAGCAACTGGAAAGGAAACTCTATTGAATGTAGCAATAAAAAATGCCGAGTTGGTTCTCAAAATTTTTGGATATGGTAAAAATGAAAGCCCTCCAGGACATCAAGAAATAGAAATTGGTTTACTTCGCATGTTTAATTTAACAAAAGAGGAGAGATACCTTAATTTGGCTAAGTTTTTTCTAGATATTCGTGGGCAAAAAGATCGGAAAGGATATGATGATTATGTTCTCCAATATACGGAAGCCTCCCCAATGATGGGATCAGATAGGTTTGGATATAATCAAACTCATGAGCCAGTTACTGAACAAAAAGAAGCAGTAGGACACGCTGTAAGGGCAATCTATATGTATTGCGCAATGGCAGATATAGCTGCGTATTTTAAAGATAAGAAATATCTTGTAGCATTAGATCTATTATGGAATGATGTTGTCCAGCACAAAATCTCTATAACTGGTGGTATAGGTGCTAGTGCTAATGGTGAAGCCTTTGATAAAGCTTACATTTTACCAAATTATTATGAAAAATTTAATGAAGTGGGTGTCTATAACGAAACATGCGCTTCAATTGCTAATATATTTTGGAATTTTCGAATGCATTTAATACACGGTACTTCCAAGTACATTGATATCTTGGAAAGAACCTTATATAATGGATTGTTATCGGGAATATCTTTAGAAGGCGATAAATTTTTTTACCCAAATCCCCTTGCTTCAGAAGGAGATATTTTTAGGAGAAAATGGTTTGATATAGCATGTTGTCCCTCTAATATTGTAAGATTTATTCCTCAAATCCAAAGCTATATTTATTCCCTTAAAGATTCCACAATTAACATTAATTTATTTATTGGAAGCATTGCCAAAATTGATCTAAAAGGATCTATTATAGAATTGCATCAGAAAACGAATTATCCATGGGAGGGATTAGTAGAAATTGACGTGAATCCTTCAAAAAGCATGGTATTTTCTATTGCATTACGAATTCCTGGTTGGGCCCGGAATAATCCGGTTCCAAGCGATCTCTATAGTTATTTGAATAAAAATGAAGAGAATATACGGTTAGAAGTGAATAATAAATCAATTGATTTAGTATTTAGCGAAGGTTATTGCATTATCAATCAAACATGGAAAAGAGGAGATCGAATTCTAATTGAATTTCCAATGCCAGTACGCCGAGTGTTAGCTCATGAAAAAGTCAAAGATTGTAATGGAATGGTGGCATTAGAAAGAGGCCCAATTGTATATTGCATTGAATCAATAGATAATGATAATGTAGAGAAGTTAAAGTTAAATGACAATACCCATTTAGATTATAAATTTCAAGAAGATCTATTACATGGGATTGTAACAATAACGGGGAGCATTCAGAATATTGAAAAAAATGCCGAACAAGATTTCCTTGCAATCCCCTACTATAGCTGGGCTCATAGAGGAAGAAGCGAGATGATTGTATGGATGGATCATTAAATTATAAGATATGAAT
>JAGXNQ010000106.1 GCA_019894955.1 Promethearchaeota archaeon
GTTTTAAAAACATCTGGTACATGAGTCCAGAAGTTGGATGGACGGAGTTTGAGTTACCCGGAGATAGCCCTCATCTTGGGTTAAATGCTGTATTAGAGGGCGAAGAATATGAAGAAGATTCAGGAACCTTTACCATACAAGTAAAAAACCTTGAAGAAACGAAAAATTACCTTGAGGAACAAGGCGTAGAAACAACAGAAATAACAGACATTCCCGATATGGTATCCTACTTTAATATCACGGATCCAGAAGGAAATAGAGTCCAAATTGTCTCAGAGCCAAGAATTTCAGAAGAATAATAAGAAGATACTGTTTAACTTTCATAAATTTGCACAATAGCCATTGCTTTTACCATTCGAGAAAAATCGGTTGATTCTATAGTATCAATTTTAGGTTCCCATCCAAATAGCATCTTAGCAGATTTTCCACAATTTTCTACATACCAATGAAGAAATTCTAATTTTTCATTATCAGTATTGATGATCTCTATTCGGGGTTTAAAACCATGAAAACCCTTTCTAATATAAACATCTGAGGGGTTATTTTGAATATTTTTTAGCCAACCTGCATCAAGTCCTCTTGCTGAAATTATGGTAATTATGTTGTTAACACGATGGTGCTCCACAGGAGTTCGCCTCTTTTTTCCCGTTATCCTACCTTTAGTTTCTATGATTAAAAAAATCTTTCCAAACCCGAATAATGGCAAAATTTTAGCTCGATAAAATGGAACCACGAATATTTTATTCAATAAACGCCATTTCTTGAGAGTCTTCTTCTTTTTCTCTACATTTTCATCCATCAGTGCATATATAGGAGTACCAGGACTTGGAAGCACTTTTTTTTGATGGTTATTTTCACTTGAAATTGTCATTGTTTTTTTTAACATTAAATAAATTAATCTTTATACATTTCTGCAGCTAATCGTAAAAACACATCATCTATATTTGTTCCATTTTTCGCACTTGTTCCAAAATAAGCTCGTGTTCCTAAAATTTTACAATAATTATTTATTTCTTCTTTCATTTTTATTTGAGTTTGAGGATCAATCAAATCTATCTTATTTCCTACAAGTATGCTAGGGCAAAGGCCTATTTGACTCTCCACTTCCTCTTTCCAATCTTTCAACCTTTCAAGGGAGTTCTTACGAGTTAAGTCAAATACATAAATAATACCTTTCGCTGATTTATAGAATGCATACCTGACCCATTTGAAATAATCTTGTCCAGCTAAATCCCAGACCTGCAATGTCAGAAGATTTTTCACATCGGGTAATTTAATATATTTTACAAAAAAATTTGAACCTATGGTTATCTCAGCTTTCGATTTGAACCGCCCACTAACATATTGATGCAAAATAGTTGTTTTACCAACTCCTGAATCACCAGCTATGCATATCTTAAAAAAATATTGCTTTCTGGGAGAACCCTTAAATATAATAGATTTACCCAATTACCTTGTCTCCATATCTTTTATTATATTTTCTTCCTTCGAAAACTGCCTTTAAATATGAGATATATGTTTCGTATTTATATCTTTTATTAAAATCTCTGAAGTTATACATATATCAACCTTTATTCATGTCTTACTTCAAGAATTCTACATTGAAAATAATAAACAATACCTAATAAATAAATGACATCATAATAGTTAATAAATTTTAGATGGGTCGAAAAGCAATAAACAAGCTGAGCGAAGTGTAATCCCATGATATTTTAACATTATTCAGATTTCTAAAACTTAATATTATATTTTTTTTATGCTTTTACTTCATTAAAGGATAATAAAATATTAGAATATCTTACAATGAGAATAGTAGATCTGCGTTCTGATACCGTGACCAAACCTTCTCCAGAGATGTGGGAGGTTGTTAAAAGTTTGGACGATTCAAAACTAGGAGATGATGTAATGAGGGAAGATCCAACTGTAAATGAATTAGAAAGGAAAGCCGCAGAAAAATTAAGAAAGGAAGCTGCTTTATTTGTTAGTTCAGGATCTCAGGGAAACCTAATAAGTTTACTAGCTCAAACAACTCCTGGAGATGAAATAATGGTTGAGGAAGAAAGTCATATCTTTGGGCATGAAGTTGGTAGTGCCGCTAGAATTGGTGGTTTGATGATTAGGACTTATTCTTCAGAAAGAGGTTTCCCTTCTTTAAAAAAACTAAAAACTATGATACGAGATTCTGAAGATATTCACGAACCGCCAAGTACGTTGTTATGTGCTGAGAACACTCATAATTATCATGGGGGTACAATAATCTCACCGGAAGAATTAGGAGAAATGAGGGATTTTGCCCGAAAAAATAATCTTAAATTTCATCTAGATGGTGCGAGAATATTCAATGCTTCAGTAGCTTCAAACCTTTCTATTACTGATTTCACGAAATATGTTGATAGTGTCATGTTTTGTCTATCAAAAGGTCTTTCTTGTCCTGTTGGTTCCATGGTTGTTGGTTCAGAAGATTTTATCGATAAAGCGAGAAAATATCGTAAGATGCTAGGAGGTGGCATGCGTCAGGCAGGTATTATTGCCTCTTTTGGGTTAGTAGCGCTTGAAGATAAATGGATTAATAGATTAAAAGAGGACCACGATAATGCTAAAAGATTAGCAGATGGTTTACTTGATCTCAATTCTTCTATTTCTGTTCAAAGTCCTGAAACAAATATTTTGATGGTCCACTTTCCTGACAATGCTCCTATGGAAAAAATCATTTTATCTTTACAAAGTGAGGGTGTTTTGGCTTATGATATTAATCAAAAAATCAGATTTGTAACTCATTTTGGAATAGATGAGGAAGATATAGATTTTAGTGCAGAGAAAATAGGAAATGTTATTAAGAAAATCTTGAAATAGTTGATCTGTTAATAAGAATTTGTGATTAAATAAATGATAATTGTAGATGGTCATTCAGATTACGGTCTGAAATTGTTATACGAGCAACAAAAAGGACACTTTAATGTATTAAGGGATAATCACTTACCTCAATTACGGAGGGGTCAAGTTAATTTGGAAGTGTTCAATGTAGGAGGAGATTTTGATTTTTATCCCACTTTAAATCCTAGAGACCCTCTAATTGTTTTTCAAACTCTAGATGCAGTTCTTAAAGAAGTATCAGATAATGGAGATATATTTCTGCTTGTTAAAAATAGAGAAGATTTTGAAAAAATTAGTAATTCAAATAAAATAGGTTTTTTATTAGCACTAGAAGGAGCAGGAGCTATGGGATCCGATTTTTCTCGCCTCAGAAACTTTTATAGACTTGGATTGAGATTGATAACATTAACACACAATGAACAAAATTCATTTGCAGATGGTCTTGGTGTAGAATCTCCAAAAGGGTTAACAGATTTGGGAAAGGAATTAATACGTCTTATGGATGAAATGGGCATGATATTAGATCTTTCTCACACTTCAGAGCCTACTTTCTGGGATTCATTAAATTATTCTAAAAATCCAGTTATCACTTCCCACTCTAATGCAAAAACTATTTGTGAAAACGTAAGAAACCTTTCTGATGATCAAATTAATGCAATAGGAAATAAAAATGGTGTTATAGGTATTAATTTTGTTGGACAATTCATTGATAATGATCCAAAAAAAGCATCTATAGATAGATTAATTGATCATGTAGATTATATTGTTGACTTAATCGGAATAGATCATATTGGATTAGGACCTGATTTTCTAGATTATGTTATTGAAGATAAAGTTGAATTATATGATACATCCTCCAAAAAAACTCAAGAAGAACCTGTAGAAATGATTTATCCTGAAGGATTAGAAACTGTTTCAGGCTTTCCTAACTTATTCTTGGCTTTGGAGAAGAGAGGATATTCAGAAAGTGATGTAAAAAAAATACAAGGCGAAAATTTCGTAAGGTTGTATAAAGAGATTTTTAAGAATTAAAGCGAGTTGTTGGTAATGAAAGAAGAGCATTCCATCGCAGCTGTTGTATACTACGAAGATCAATATTTATTATTAAAATATGGATTAGGGCATTGGGGATTTGTAAAGGGTCATAAAGAAAAGAGGGAATCTGACGAAGAAACTATTCTCAGAGAATTAGAAGAGGAAACTGGTATTACTGATGCTGAAATTATGGGGGATTTTAAAATACATTTTGAATATTATTTTAAATTTAAGGGAGATAAGATACATAAAAGCGTAACTTGTTATCTAATTGAATCCAAAACAAGAGAGGTAACTATAAGTTATGAACATGAAAATTATATTTGGCTCCCAATTGAAAAAGCACTAAAACAAGCTACATTTGATAATAGTAAGAAGATATTAAAAAAAGTAGCAACTTATCGCAAAAGCAATTTAGACTCTTTTCTAAATTGATAAATTTAAAATCAAAATTAATGGGGAATTTTATATGACATCTACCAAGTTATCATTCTTTCTTCCATTTGAATTCGACCAAATTCCAAAAGAATGGCATCCATGGGATGATGATTGGGATAAAGAAAAAGGTAGGTTATTTATCTATGAATGTTTTAAGAGCGTTCCATTTGATGGTTTATTAATTTCAAAATCTAAATTTGATTCAAATCAAAGTAGATTTTCTCATTTATTAAAAAATAATAAGAATTTGAAAGAAGCTTTCTCTATTCCTAAAGATATTAAATTATTCGGAGATTGTGGCGCTTTTCAATACCGAAATAAAGAAAAACCCCCTTATACAGCACAAGAAATCCTGAACTACTACCAAGATCATGGTTTTGATATGGGCTGTTCTATTGACCACATTATTAGCAACAAAAAAGATATTTCTGAACGAGAAATGAGGTATAAAATCACAAAAGCGTATGCTAAGGAATGCATGGAATTATATAGTAAAAACACATATGACTTTGAATTGTTTGGGGTAGCTCAAGGTTGGGACATCCAATCATATTCACAAATCATAGAATTTTTATTGGAGCTTGGTTACGAAAATCTTTGCATTGGAGGATTAGTAGGATTAAACAAGAAGAAAATCGAAGATGAAAACGATTTGACCCTTGAAAACTTACTCGTGAAATTAAAACCGTTATTCAAAAAATTTAAGAGAGTTCATATCTTTGGAAGAGGAAATATCGAATATCTTCCACTATTTATTGATGTTGGAGTAACACAATTTGATAATAACGTGATGAGAAAATCTTGGACAGATGAAAAAAAATCATATTTCTTATATCATAATAAAAATAAAAACATGAAATATTACACTTCAATTCGATTACCACTAACAGATAATAAGCAAGGAAAACATGATTTAGATCAAAAAATTTTCAATGATCTTAGAAATTACTCCAATAAAAAAATGAACCTTCAAGATTTTATAACATCCTTAAATGATTATTACGAGGTATATAACAAGTTAAATAATAAGAAACATGAGTTAAATGAAAATCTAATAACTAAATTATTAATGGATACTCCTTGGAAAAAATGTGAGTGCGATCTTTGCGCAAAATATCAAATCCATGTATGTGTCTTCAGAAGGAGGATGAGAAACATGTCAAGAGGATTCCATAATGTCTATAACTATTTTTCTTTAGTAAAGGACGTACGAGCTACTCAAAATTATTAAATTCTGCAATTTTCTAAATCATCCAATAAATCTTGTAAGGTACTATTTAAATATTTATTTAATCTGGAAGTTAAACCACCAATACCTCTGTAATCATGAATCATTTTATATTTTTCTCCGAACCGAGGTGCAATCACGGCACGATAATTTCTTCCCATTATTAAAATAATGAGGGTATAATCATTTTCTATTTGAAACAATTTCGGAATAACAATCTCTTGTAATTTTAGAACATCCGTTTTATTTTTAATAACTAAATCATAAGGTTCAATGATTTCAGTACTTTGAATAAGGCCATATTTTGCACTTAATATCATAAAATCTAGGTCATGTAATTTAGCCAAATCTTTTACTTTTTTAAACACTACACCTTGATAAAGTTTATGAGCTGGTGCTTTTTTAGCTTGTTTCTTTATGCTACAACCTGTAATTATGACTATTTGTCGATTAGGCACTTTTTCTCAAAATTTGTTTTTTTTTAATCTAATTTTCATTATTTACCCTCATCGTATAAATCCTTGGCAGATTTGAATAGTGACCCTTTTTGTTGTGAAGGGCTACTTATTTTTGATCGAAATCTAACTTCAGATTGAGTATAAGATTTAGGATTTAATTCTGATATAAATTGTGATATTCTTGCTGTTTGATATCCCTTAAAAGTCTGAATTGTTGCAGGTGATATTAAATAAAGTTGATCTTTTGCACGTGTTACGGCTACATAAAATGTTCTTCTCTCTTCTTCAATGGCATCAGGATCACCAGCAACTTTACCTGATGGAAATTGGTCTTGAACCAACTGGGGAATGAAAACGACTCTCCATTCGAGACCCTTTGCCCTATGTATGGTAGAAATAATGAGAGGTTTTTCCTCGTTAATTTGATCACCAGTAAGTACAGTTTTTGATTCAATATTTGATCCATTCAAGCTCAAGTTTTCTAAAAACTTTCTAATTGATTTAAAATTTTGGGCATAAACACTAAATTGCTTCAAATCCTCAATCCTATCTTGCCAATTATCATACTTAGTTTTCATATAACCTTCTAAGATCTTACTAAGATGTAGAATGAGTACAGATGGATCATTATACTCAGTAAGATTAACAAGTTTTTTTACATGCGTAGTCCAATTTTTCTTTCCTTGTTGCGAAATTCTTGAACCTTTCAATTTTTCACTGAAAAAAGATTCGCTTGCCATAAAATTAACTGGATTCTCCATATTTACAATTTCAGCGAAAATTTTTGATCCTGATTTGGTTCCAATCCCAGGTATCATTGAAAATATCCGTGACCATGAGATTTCATCGTAAGGATTCTCGAATATTCTTAAATAAGAAATAGCATCTTTAATATGGGCCTTCTCAAAAAAAGCAACACCTGCTCGAACTTCATAAGGTATGTTTTTTCTCTGGAGTTCAAGTTCAATTTTCAATGAATGATGACCAGCTCTGACTAATATGGCTATATCATGAAGATCGTACCCT
The DNA here is from genome assembly GCA_019894955.1 of Promethearchaeota archaeon. Lineage (GTDB taxonomy): Archaea > Asgardarchaeota > Lokiarchaeia > Sigyniarchaeales > SOKP01 > SOKP01. The sequence continues at coordinate 7,060 of JAGXNQ010000106.1, forward strand.
TCAGAACGTAATTTCAAAACTTGGTTTGCTATAAAACGCGATTGAGATTTATCATCCTCGATGTCTACTTGAAAGGGTTTAATACCATCGTCACGAGTGGGTCGCATTTGTTTTTTAAATTGTTTCTTATTGTGATTAATTGAATCGTTGGCTAGAGCTAAAATTTGAGGAATGCTACGATAGTTAAAGGTAATGGCATATTTTTTGCAATTTTGATAATTTTTTTCAAAATTCATAATGTTTTCAAAATTAGCTCCTCTAAAAGCATATATGCTCTGAGCATCATCTCCGACGGCCATCACATTATGATTAACATTCTGTTGAACAATTTTTTTTATGATCTCATCTTGAATGAAATTAGTATCTTGATATTCATCTACGAGAACATGTTTTATTCTACGTGCGATTAATTGCGCCACATTTCGCTCCTCTAATAATCGATTCCAGAAGACTAGCATATCATCGAAATCCACTAAGCTATCATCTGCCTTCTTTTTTGCATAAACCTTAAAGACTTCTCGTAATTTTAATATGAATTTTTCATTATTAAATTGTGGATATTTCCATTCAACAACTTCCTTGATAGTTTTATTACAATTAATAGAGTATGAGAGAATACTTTTGACCATAGCTGAAGTAGGGAATCGTTCATCCAATTCTTGTATATCTGCTTGATTCATTGATAATTTGACCAGCCCTCTTGCATCAGTTTCGTCCATAATAGTGAAATTTGGTTTCAATCCTAATGATCTTGCATACTTTCTTAAGAATCTATTCGCTATCGAATGAAATGTTCCTGCCCAGATACCTTTCGGTCTTTTTCCAAGTAATTGTTCTACTCGCTCGATCATTTCACTTGCAGCTTTATTAGTAAAAGTTACTAACATGATTTCACTAGGTTTAACTCCTGAGACTAATAATTTTGCTACCGAATATACAATCGTCCGAGTCTTTCCAGATCCCGCCCCGGCAATTACAATCATGGGACCTTTCAAGTTATTAATGATATTTAATTGTTCCTCATTTAATTCAGACTCAAAATTAACGGGATTATATTCTTCAATAACTTCACTAATTTCAGCATCCAAGCTATCATCATAATCCTCATCCAAATATTCAAAAGTGAATTTCTCATTCATGTTAGTTTTTTGAGATGGCATTACCAAACGAAATACTCCTCTCTTTTTAAATCATGATAATAATCTAAGTGAATTCCTATTTAGATGCTTTGAGACGTCATTAATTTATCAATTTAATTTAAAAAACTACGACAAATTCTTATCGATTAAACAAATAAGATTTTTAAACCTTCATTGAAGTTAATTCCATATTAGATAATTATTTGCATTAGTATATCATGAAATTTTATCGAATTAATAACGATGGGGAATTAATAGATATATTTAAATTAGAGTTTAATGATAATGAAACTTATGTTGTAGATGATATCATTAAAAATGTAATATTTATTTGGGTTGGTTTAAAAGTCTCTGATAAACAAAAAAAATTCGCAGCAGAATTTGCCAGACAAATAGAAAGGGTTGAAGATGTCTCCACTCGTATTTTAATCATGAAGCAAAAAAGAGAATATGGATCATTTCTTGCAATGATGGATGATTTTAAAAAGGGATTGGTTCCGGGTGAAACTGCTGAAAGGCGTCCTGAACTAAAATTAGAACGCCGAATAGAGATTTCAAAACAAGAAATCCAAAAAAAACCAGATTTCATACAAGTTGATGAAAAAGATGATGAAACTGAATCGTTAATCATCAAGTGGTTAGAGCAAATTAAATCCCACAGAGAAATCAAGGTTGAAACTGAACAACCTACTATTTTTGAACAAGAAGAAATAATAATTGATGATTCCATTGAGCCAGAAGAAGAATTCGATTTTGAATCTCAAACGCGAGAAGGAGCCTACTTTTTCTCGATTAAAAATTTTACCTACGATGAATTATGTTGGTTTCTTGCAGAAAAAATTCAAAAGATCAACTACGGCATGCCAAGTTTAGAGGATATCAAAAAAAAAGCAGAAGAAATATATAATTCTTCCATTACATATGATGAACTATGTTGGTTAAACTCTGAAATAGATCTTCTGCTAAGTAAGAGTTTCCTTCAACAAGAAAAAGTGAAATTTAAATAAATATATTCTATAGCACTAATTTCTATATTCAATATTTTGAGAGAAATATTTTATGGACTCGAAGGATAAAAATTTTGTTAAACTAATCCTTGATTGGTTTAAAAATAACAAGAGGGATTTCTCGTGGAGAACACTCCAATTAACTCCCTTTCAAGTATTGGTTGCGGAATTAATGCTGCAAAAAACGAATGCATCTCAAGTTGAGAATATCTTTCCGCGATTTATAGAAATTTATCCAGATCCAGAAAGTATTGTGATTACAAGTGAAAATGAACTTGCAATATTTCTTCAACCTTTAGGTTTATTTAACAGGAGAGCAAGAGATCTAAAAAAAACCGCTGAAATAATTC
>JAGXNQ010000107.1 GCA_019894955.1 Promethearchaeota archaeon
TATTAAAAGTGCTGGCATTCTTCCGAATTTTAAAGGTTTTATTTCTTGTTTTAACATTTTATTAACCTTCTTTTTATCGTCATAGTATATTGGGTATTCTGAATTAGCAAATTTAGATTCGAATTCTTTCGCATTTTCAAGAGTATCAGGTAAGATTGCATATATTTCGGTATTTAATTCATTGAATTTTTTAAGATCTTTACCCAACTTTTTTGAATGAGCTTTTGCATAAGGTCAACTTCTGCTTCTAAATAATACTATTACTACGTTTTTGCTTCCTTGAAATTCTCGAATATTCTTAGTTTCATTTCTAGAGTTTGGTAAATTAAACTCATTGATCTTAGTGCCCACTAAATTAAATTTATCTTTCAATTTGAAATCACCTTAAATTTTGTTTAGATATCATGATATCTCTTGATTCGGTTAAAAGATTTATCCTTCTCAATTATAAATGTGTTTTTTAACTAATTGTTAATTCTTGATTCAATATTTTATGAGAAACCCTATAAAAATTCATATAGAGATTAGTTTCAAAATAAAATACTAAATTCGCTAAGTCTTGGGTTTTTATATATTGAGAGAAATATAATATTACATCCTCAAGATAAAAAAAAGATTGAAATTTTTCAATTTTTAAAAGACTTAAATCGACTATTAGGTGTAACTAATGGCAATTAAATTTGATATTTCAGAAATCCTTAACCGGTTTGAATTAACTGATAGAGACAAGAAAAATCTCGCTCAATTATTTGAATTTACGAAGTATTTATACGACAACGAAGAAAATCTAACAAAAACTATGAATTTAGTTAAGAAAGCGCGTGATCAAATAACAGAAAGGATTCAAGAGATGTTTGAAAGTGAAACTACCAGTTATTTTTGATATTATATTAATTTTAAGGAGAGAGAACATTCCATGATAGAATCTATTCGATTAAAAAGCTTTAGAAAGCATGAAGACATGAGTTTAGATTTTGACGAAAAATTTAACCTTATTCATGGTAGAAATAATTCGGGTAAAACTACAGTCTTTTTTGCCATTGAATACTGCTTATTTGGTGGGGTAGTTGGCTTTAAAAAAATCTCGCAATTAACTTCATTTAAAAGCAAAGCAATTGGTGTGGAATTAATTTTTAGAAGCAGAAACGGAGATCGTTTTAAATTACAGCGAATGCATAAATTAAGTGGAAAAACTTTAGCAGCTAAAGGCTTTTTCACTCTAAAAAAACTTGTTGATGATGGAGAAAGTTACATATTGGCTTCAGATTTTGGAGATCGAGAAGAAGACTTATCTTTGAAAATTAACGAGTTAACAGGAATTTCTAAGAGATTTTTTGAAACGGGTATCCATTTTCATCAAGGTACGATTTCAGAGATTCTGAATGGATCAAAAAAGCTCGATATTGTATTTGGAATTACTGCAGCTACTACACTTTCAGATGTATTCAAATCAAAAGCTTTAGATTATGAAAAAGAAATTGTGAATATTGATAAGATTAAAATTCAATTGGATCAAACCCTAAAAGAAAAAGCAGAACGTTCTGAAAAAGCAAAAGATCAAGACAAGAAGATTGAAGATTTACAAAAAAACATTATTGTAAAAGAAGAACAAATAAAAAGCCTTCAAATAATGAAACAAATTTCAGAAGATATTTCAAGTGCAGTAGTAGAGTATGAAAATTCAATAAAAAAAATCGACGAGATTAAAGTTAAGGATGCGCTTTTCAACAAAGAATTTCAAGAATTAAAAACAAAATATGGAACGAAAACTAAATTAGACGATAAGCTAAAGGAATGTCAAAAAAACGTGGAAAAGACTAAAAAAGAGTTAAAAGATATTGAAGGAAAGATAGAGAGTTCTCAAAATTCCATAAGAACTTCTGAAAAGGAACAAAACGAAATCGAGAATAAATTAAAAAATATCGATGGTGTTACAGAGGAATTAAAAGAATTAACTCAGGATATTGGTGGAAAAAAAGAGTTAAATAGTAAATTAAGCTCGGATTCCTCTAAAGTAAAGGAAATTATTCAAAAGATTTCGCAATTTGGACAAGAATTAGAAGAACTTCAGAATACATTAAGAGATTCGGAACGTGAAAAAGGAGATATAGATGGAATGTTAAATCGACGGAAGACTACAAAGGATAAACCTAAATGTGAATACTGTGGCTCCCCGATTGATCCTTCAAAAATTCAAGAAGAAATCAAGAAACTACAAGCTGGTTTGAGTGATTTAGAGAAAAAAATTGCAACTACTGAAACCAAATCAAATAACACTAAAGAAGAATTATCTAAATTACGAGAGAACGAAAAACAATTAAACGATATAATCCATTCACTTGAAACTACGATACACCAGATTGAAACATTAGAAGAAAAACGAGATAAGATCTCTGAAGTAGATTTGGACAAAACACTCACCATAATTACTCAAAATCTTGAACAGCAAGAAAAATCAATCGAAGAATATAAAAAGCAATTAGATGCAACTCGTTCAAAAGAAACTGAATTAAGTAAAGATTTAACTTCATTGGAAACTCAACTATCTCAATTCGATGATTTAGAGCAAAAAATTAAGGAAATTAAGAATGAATTAGAAAATCAAGAAAAAAGTTTACAAAAAACGATTGATAATCTAATTTCACTCTCTAATGAGAGTGAACGGAATTTAACAAGTCAAATTGAAGAGCTTAAAAATAAAGATAGTGAATTCGCAAATGCTGTTCTCGAGGTCGTGGGAAAATTAAAAATCACTAAAGGGAATTTTACACATCAGATAATCACAAAAATTAGAGACGAACTTAAAGATTTGATATTAACCAAAAATTCCGAAATTAGCGCAACTCTTAGCATATTAAGGGAACAATTGCGGGAATATGAAGGATACGCAAAAGATTTTCAAGATCAAATTATAAATTTAGATAAAGAATTAGCTCATTTTGAGAAAGAAATCAATTTATTAAAAGATAAAGAAGCTTTAACTAAAAAGTACCGTTCATTCCAGGATGTTTTTGATGAAGTGCAAAATATTATTCGTCAAAATGCGTCAAAAGTATTAGAACAGAAAATACTCTCTATCCATAAAAATTTGTCTGCTGATGATGAATTTGAAAAAGTCGGCATTGATAGCGACAATTACAGCTTATCTGTCATGCCGAAAGGAATTGGATCTGATGAATTTTATCCTGCTATGGTTTATCAAGGGGGAGGTCATAAGCTTATCTTAGGACTCTCCTATAAAATTGCGCTTGGTGATTTGATAGGTTCTCCTCCATTCCTTTTAATTGACGAGCCAACTGAGTTCATGGATTCTAATAACCGTATAACTTTACTTTCTAATCTGAGTGCCATTTCTGATAAATCTCAAATATTGTTAATAACACATCAAGATGTTGATAAAATTCAAGCTAAAAAAAAAATTGAAATTATAAAAAAATAATCTTAAAATGCATGATCATGAGCGAACTTAATCCGATAATTGAACCTTTCAAAGAGGAGTTCCAACAAATATTTCTTGGGAACAAAAGTGTAATTGACCAAGTTCTCCACAATGCAAAGGAAGTAGTAGGGAAATGTCTTAACCTCGACGATTTTAAGAGGAAATTTGCTATAAATTTACTTAAAGAAATCACGTTAATGTTGAAAGCAGAAGAAATTAACCATAAGGATTTCTTCTTGGATAATATGAGGGAAAATGTTCTTTGGCAACCTATAGTAAAAGTCATCCTTGCAAAGCGTATTGAAGAATTAAAGAAATGTAAGGTTCTCAAGAAAGGAAAAAAATATAATATTTCAGGTTTAAAAGAAACATATTTAGGGAAAATGATTGTAGATAAGCTAGGATTTACCCGTCGTTCCATAATCTCTGATCTAGAGTACGATAAACTAATCAGCATTATTAAAAAGTTAAAGTATGAAATCCCCGTTATTGTTCAACCAACGGAGACAGAAAAATTTTTTGAAAATTAATTTTAAAATAAATAAACTAATAAAAAAGGAAGATATCATGAGTAAACAAGTAGAAAGTTCTAAGGAATTTTCCAAATTGATGGAATCGAAGAAAATTTTGGATATAAAGGAAGATGTTAATTTAGTTTTAGAAGGGCAATACAAGATGGCTTATGATGCCATGACTGATGCGTACAATGCAGGACTGTTTGTTGGTTTAGTTGGTCCCGTGGGGTGTGGTAAAACTGCAATTTGCCGAAAATTCGCATTTGATATGAAGAGAGAGTTTTATTGGGTTACCTTTTCTGATCTCATAAGACCTTCCACATTAATTGGTTCTTTTGATCCAACTCTGGTTTTTAAGTATGGTTTTAGTTCAGATTCTTATATACCTGGTCCATTTACGCTTAGTGCTTTGAAAGGTGGCGTATTTTTAGCGAATGAGTTAAATAGAGGCGATGAATATGTGTTAAATAGCATGCTTGATGCAATGGAAGAAAAAAAATTGTATATTCCCCAACTTAAAACATGGTTAAGTGTAGACGAAGAATTTTATGTGATTGCAGCAATGAATCCATCCGAATTGAAGGGAACTCGTAAGCTACCATCTGCAATAAAAGACCGTATTAAAGTATGGATACATCTGGGTTATCCATCTCGTTCATTAGAACAAAAAATCATGCTAACAAATTGTCCTGAATATAAACTATCTGCCTTAACTCAGGAAAAGATTATAGAATTAATGATTCAATGTCGAGCTGATCCTGACGTAGATAAACCACCAAGTTTAAGAACAAGTATTGGTTTAGCTCGTTTCGTCTCAGAACGTGCCAAAAGATTGAAAGTTGAAGTAGATAATAAGTTGATTGCAGAAAGTGCTAAACTTATACTCCCTGATTCAATTGAGCTTCGACCAGGGAAGCAAATAGATGCTTTTTTAAAAAAATTATTGACTAAGGTAGTTGGAGTCGCATAAAAAAAAAGAAAAAGAATGGTGAATTATGTCCCAGCAAACAGATGAAATTGGAGATTTCGATGGAAATTGTGTATTGGATTGGAACCCAATTACATTTACGGTTGAATTTATTTACCGCATGAGAAAGACACAAAAGAAATTATTAAATATCCCAAGTACGCGACAAGCAGTGGCAATACCTAAACTTCTTACTGCTATGTATTATCGTAAAAATAATTTGATTCACGAAGATTTCATTACTGCCGCAGTTATCACCACTCCAATTGAGGATCAAAATATTGCTAGGGAGATTGCTAATGAGATTCTTTTTCCAAAACAACCGAAGAAAAAGGGTAGTATTACTAAAACTAGCTCAGATTTAAGTACTAAAGACGTATTAAGCGATTCTGAAGACAAAGACTTTATGGATGATCTATTATCCGAATTTGTCGATGCCGGAATAAGCTTAGATAATTTGGATGCAAATGACCTCATGGATCAAACTCTAAAGGATTTCACGGATTTAATGGAATTTATTGATGATGTTTACGAAAAAGCAGCAGCAGGCATGGAACCTTATCAGAGTCTTGTAGATATTTTGGATCGGAGGAATGGCTATTACGAAATTATGAGTAAGAGTATTAATACTTTAGAGATGCTCAAAAATTTAGTGCATCAGACTATCATAATGGAAATGGATGTCCTTTCTCCTCAAGATATTATATCCTCGACCAAGCTAAACTGGGGCCAAGACATATTAGACCAGACGAAAACCCCATGGATTCAAGCTACAACACAATTTTGCATGAATCATCCAGATTTCAAAAAAACGTTGTCCCAAATAATGCAACATGAGGACGTTGGTACTGCAGCTAAAACTTCACGATATTTAAAAGAGGCAGGTATAGATAAAAAGATTGCTGAAGACTTAGCAAAACAATTAATAAAACGAGCTGAAGTGCTAATGGATATAATGGAAATATCACGCGTTTTAGGATATATCCCTCAGTTCGATCAAAATTCCGTTTTTTCAAATAGTTTGAAGAATGACATAGGAACTCCATTTAATATATCGCGATCTTTAGACAGCCAATTTGGTTCTCAACTTACTAAGGACCTATATGATATGTGGGCTCAGCAAAATCCTAAACCGATTCTTTCAGATGCCTTTCAAGCACAAACCGATGTTCCCCAATGGAGCAAAATGTTTAGTGATTCAGTTCAACGCCAATTAAATGAAATTTCTAAAAAACAAGGTAGACCTGCTTATGAAATGAATACATTAGCAGAAAATTTAATGCAGATGTCAAAAAATGCCTACTTTGAATCAAGTAAGGCGAGTTTCCAACAAAATGCGGGAATTGCTGGATTGAAAGCATTAGAGACATCTCAAACAGCAGAAGATTTTGAAAATATCCTTCGTTCTCAAGTTCAATTTGATATTCCATTAGATACAGAGACTGTTCTAAAAATAGGAAAACAAAAGGGAGTTTCAGAACAAACAATTTTAGAGATCTTAGGTGGAAATTATGAACTTCTAAAATTAATGTTTACGAATAATGTAGGGAATTTTAACAGACTTAGTAGAATAATAAATCATCTTAAATCTCTTAATCATGCACAAATGCAAGAGTTAATGCAACTTGCTTTAAAAAGTAGTAATTTTCAAGCTTTAGGTGCGTTAGGTCATCATAATATGGGAAATGCCTTTAAGGCTGCAGGAGATATCGGTGGTGGAAAAGCTCAACGGCAATTAGCAGAGTCTCTCTCTGCGGGACCTGGTGATAATCTATTACTCCAGTGGTTCTTGCATCGACATAACATACCTAGAGATGTAAAAAATTTTGCAAGAAATCTCGTAAAAGATGCTCTTATCAAAATCGCCCTTAATATGATTTCAAACCAACGCGGAAGTGGTGAAAAAGGGCTAGTACCTACTAACAAACTGCGAATTTTTATCGATGGGGATGACATGGATTTAGTAGATGTTGACGCATCTATTGAAAACATCATCATGCAAGGAAAATCACTAGATTTAATAACTACAGATGATCTCATGGTTCATGAAATTGAAAAAGGAAGGGTCTCGATTTGTTTTCTACTAGACATTTCTGGGTCAATGAGCGGAATGAAACTAGCAGCTTGTTCAATAGCTGTAATGGTATTAATCGGAAGTTTACTAGCCGACGAGGTTGCAATCTGCTTTTTTGAATCAAATACGCACATTGTAAAAGAATTTGGGGATGAAAAAGATTTAGAAGATGTAGCTGATGAATTATTGGATTTAAAAGCGACTGGAGGTACGAGAGTGCAAGCAGCATTAAAATGGGGTGCTGATCAATTGGAACAAACTAATGTTGAGATGAAATTATGTTTTCTTTTAACAGATTGCATGTTTTTTGAAAAAGAAATCCAAATCAAAAAAGAATTAGAAGCTTATGTTAACCAAAAGGTAAAATTCATCTTAGGTGTTAATACTAGGTCTTATACAAAAAAATATGCTGATTGGATTTTAGAAATGACAAAAGGAGAAATAGTATACATTTTAAATATACCTGACATTCCAAAAATTCTCACAGAAACATTAGAAAAAATAGGTTAAACCAACTATTAAGAAAAATTTCAAGTAGAATAGATAAAAAAATCTCTTTTTTTCATAAATTTACCATTAAAATTGATAAAAATTTCAAAAACTTTATTAGTTTACTTGGGAAGACTTAATCTATAAATAAATATACACGAGAAACGATAAGAATGGAATCTAAGCGAAAGAAACTCATTATTATAATATCGATTAGTTTAGTTGTAATTGCAAGTGTGATCATTCCAGTTTTATTAATAATAGCAAATAGTTCCTTTAACACCGTTGAATTAGGGCAGATAAATATTGGTGGAGAGGCATTTGATGTAGATATAGAAGGGCATTTAGCATTTGTAGTTAATACCTCGGATGATGGTTCGGGAGGATTAGTGATTATTAATGTAAGTGATCCTACTCATCCAATAATAGTAGGTTCCTATCATCAATCAAATTCTGCATTTTCTGTTGAAGTCGTGGGGGAATTTGCATATCTTGCAAATCCTAATGTTGGATTAGAGGTTTTAAATGTTAGTGATCCAACAAATCCCGTAAAAATCGAGCAATATACTGGAAGTGGGGAAATATATGATGTACAAGTAATTGGAGAAATTGCTTATATAACAGATTGGTCAAATGGGTTAATATTATTAAATATTAGTGATCCTTTACACTTGAGTGTTATTTCTAGCTATAATACGCCTGGAGCGTGTCCTCATGTGCATGTTGATAATGGAATAGCTTGTATAACCGATCATTATTCTAGCTACAGTGCACTTAGGCTAGTCAATGTAAGCAATCCACAAAATCTAGTTCCACTCAGTTATCATGCTCCTGCTAATGTAGACTTTTGGAATCCTTTTATTTACCAGAATAAAATATATACAGCTAATCATGGTACTAATGGAGGAGATATACGCATTTTTGATATAAGTGATCCTTCAGTTATTTCCCCAATCTCTACGTATGATGATGGAGGGTTTATAAATTCCTATTTTATAGAAAGTAATCTTGTATATATGGCTGATTATGAAAATGGATTAAAAGTCATCGATACAACTGATATAACCAATCCAAGACTAATTGCCCGTTATTTTGATGGAGGGCATTCGATTGAAGTGGTGGTGGCAGGAGATATCGCATACGTCGCAGATCATGCGGATGGTTTAGAAATCATCAAAATTTTGAATTTATAAATATCTTAAAAGTTATTTAATTTAGACAATATAATTAAAAGTTTACGAGCATAAGCCCACACACAAAAACAATTTTTTTTTTTTAAAATTATGAAAATCAACTTCAGAACATGTTCAATCTATATTATTATTTTTATCTTTATCTTAACCTCATTTAGCTATATAGCTGCATTTTTACCGGAATATTCTGAAAATATTCAACTGAAAGCTGCAAATCCGGATTATTGGCCAACGTCTGTTTGGAAAGAATCATCTCCGGAAGATCAAGGTGTGGATTCTCAAAAGCTACAGGACATGGAAGATTATATCATGGCGAATAGCTTAAATTTCGATTCAATACTTGTTGTTCGTAATGGATATCTCGTACATGAGTCATATCCCTCCCATATATATGATGAGGACGATACTCATCATATTTATTCTTGTACTAAAGTTTTTACCTCCACTTTAGTTGGTATTGCTATTGAAGAAGGCTTGATTGGGAATATTGATGATAAGGTTTTAGACTATTTTTCTGAGAAGACTTTTGATAACATGGATTCCCAAAAGCAATCCATCACGATTAGGCACCTTTTGACAATGACCTCTGGAATCGAGTGGACGGATCAAATCGATTTTTATCAAATGGCAGCAACTTCAGATTGGGTTCAATACATATTAGATCAACCCATAGAGCACCAACCTGGATCTGTTTGGAATTATAACACCGGATGTTCCCATCTACTGTCAGCAATTCTCGATAAGCTAACACCTAATGGGACAATTGATTATATAGAATCTAAACTTTTTGATCCTTTAAACATCACGAATTATTCTTGGACGGTTGATGGACAAGGAATTCCAATTGGAGGAACATTATTA
>JAGXNQ010000108.1 GCA_019894955.1 Promethearchaeota archaeon
ACGAAATGGGTTATTGAATACTAGAATGTTTTTCTATTCTTTCTATGCCTTGGTTAAATTCGGGATCTCCAAAGAGCGCTTGAGAGCGGTTTCGTACTATGAACAAAATATTCTTGACTTCAGAGAACCAATTTGTAAAAAAATTGAAGAAATTCTTCATCACATGGCTAAAGGTTTTTTTGCCTAAATTAGGAAGAAAGGAAAAAATTAAAATTCTTTATAATGCCCACCGTACCAATCCCTCTGGGATTTTTGAATATTTTCAGGCATATCTTCGAAAGGTGATAATTCTTCTTCAAGAGTGAAGTCTACTCCATAGCGAATATTAGTGGAAGGGTGAACATATCCTGTTTTTGCAATTCCATTTGCTGCTCTTCTTGCAGTACGCCTAATAATTAAAGATGCACCTGTAATGTAAAAATATTTCCAAATTCTATCCTCTTCAATTAATTCCAAAAATACACCGTCATGCATTCCTTGATCTGACTGGATTGGTTCAAATTTATCCGTACTATCGTCCCATTTCAATAATAACGTTTTATTGTCATCCATTGAGAAATATCAACTATTTATTTATCTAATTAACCTAGTTTTTCATTTATAATTTTTATTTAAACGATAATCTCAAAATTATTCAGATTTTTTCAAAGATACAATGAATTTAATTTAGCCCATAATGCTAATATTATCTCAATTATAATACATCAGAAAAATTTGACCCTCATTGAATTAAAATAATTAGTTTCCACTAATTTTAGTAAGCTACAATATTTTTAAGACAAGATTTTCAATCCTGATATATGTATATGATGAAAAATCATTATAGTAGAGCTGCAATTCTCAATTGGCAACAGTGGCGTTTAAAATCTTATTGCCCTCACAAAAATTGGGAAGTCTTAAAATCCCGATTTGAAAATACTTTAATTTTTATCGAAACCTTACGTAAAGAAGTCGAAAAAATTATTCCGGTTGATATTTTGGTTAGAAGAAAATTTGGTGCACCCTTAGAACTCTCCTATCATAAGCTTAATGGCTATTTAGGACAACATAAAAGATTTATTGAAAAAAGGATTGAATATTGTAAAAAAAATCCATCCTATTTTTTTTCTTACATCAAATTGTTGGAAATAAAAATTTGGTTGAAGTTAAGATTTGGATCTTGTAGCCTATCAGTAATTACATTAGTTGATGATTATATGAACCTTCATAGATTAAGTATTCCTTTTTCTCACAATAATAAATATCAGATCTATAAACATCATCCACATTTCAATGAGAATTATTTCAAATCTATCGAAACATTAGAGAAGGCTTATTGGTTAGGTTTTATTTTTGCTGATGGAACAATTAAGAATAGCAGAGTATGTTTATATTTATCAGCAAGCGCTAAATATATTAAATCAAATTACAATCACCTTATCAGATTCTGTGTGGCTCTTGGATTAAATCCTGAATATATAGATATCATTCATAGATTAGAAAAAGGTCTTAAAATTCAATATCGCCATTTTACACTTATACAATTTAGTAGTGAAGAAATGGCAAATGATTTGTGTAGTTTAGGTTTTAAAGGAAGTCGTTCAAAAGCTACAGAATGGCCAAGCATAAAGTTTGGGAATAAATTACTAGATTTAGCTTTCCTATTAGGATTTTATGATGGAGAGGCTGATGTAGGGAGAACTAGGATAAATTCAGCTAATAAAGATCTCTTATTAATCATAAAAAATAAATTCAATATTCCTTATATGGTACTTCCAGGAACCAAAGCGTATAAACTAAGTCTATCGGGACAGTTAGTAAATTTAATGCAAATAATTTTCCCGAAAAGTTTAGAGCTTAAAAGACATAAATTCAGATTGAGAAATATTGAAGTAATTTTTAACAATATTTTATCTAAAGAATTACTAAATGATCTGTTGAAAGTAATATCAAAAAATAAGATTGCTGATATCTTTGGTGTGGAAGTAAACAGAATATCCCAATTAATAAAAAAGTGGGGAATTGAAGATATACTTGTGGATACCAGAAATCAAAAGATAGCTTAAAATTAATAATCTAATTTGTTTCCTTCATAGATTTAATAAATTTAACAATATTATCAAGTTCATCTTTATTAGCTAAGAGTACTTCATGCGGGAATTCTACACTATTATCGTAAATATCAGATACAACAGGAAAATTATTATTATCACTTTTTGTGCCACCCCAATTACTATTACTATAATTGATACCTTTACGTAGTTTGATATTTTTAAAACAATCTAGGTTATGGAGAGGAGGATAATTATCATCAGTTGGAATTCCAGCATATTTTAGTTTTTTATAAAACTGTGATTTTGTTAATCCATTAAACTTTTCTGGTTCAAAAACAATAGGATAAATGTACCATCCCAATTCTGTAGTTCCAGGAGTTGGTTTCATCACTTTTATTCCATCTATTTGATTCAATTGTTTCGTTAAATAATTAGCATTCTTATTCCTAAGTTCATGTTGTGTAGGGAATTTTTGCAATTGTGCTCGAAGAACAGCTGCTTGGTATTCACTCATTCGATAGTTAGTTCCATAAGTATCGTGTTTATAACCATACCCATTGATTATCCTCCCACAATCAGAATAAGAGTATATTTTATCGGCTAAATCTTTAGATTTACAGATAACAGCCCCACCTTCTCCTCCTGTAAGAACTTTAGATGCTTGAAAGCTAAAAGTGCCTGCATCACCCCAATTACCAACACGTTTTCCCTTGTATCTTGAACCATGGGCATGAGCACAATCCTCAATCACGTGAAGATTAAACTTATTTGCTATCTCCATCAACGCATCCATCTCAACGGGATTCCCTGCTAAGTGCACTGCTATGATCGCTTTAGTATTTTTCGTAATTAGGTTTTCTATTTTATTGACATCCATCACGAGGGTCTCACGATCTATATCGCAAAATATGGGAACTGCATTAGTAGCTACAACAGCGGAAGCAGAAGCTACAAACGTATAATCGGATACAATAACTTCATCTCCTAATCCTATGTCCAATGCCATTAGTGCTGATTCTATTGCAACCGTACCATTAAAAACGGCAATACAATGAGAAGCTTCTTGAAACTTTGCAAATTCTTCTTGAAAACTCCACACATGTTCTCCTTCGTGCATTCCTGGAAAACCACACCACCATTTACCAGACTTTATGACATCAGTTAAGTACTTGATTTCATTTTCATCATAAATTGGCCATTTTGGAAATTTAATTTTTTCATTTAGCTTGAATGACAAGTTAAATCACATCTATTCAAAAAATAACGTAAATTTTATGAGCTATTTAGAATATATTTTACAAAACAGATAAAAGTTACATCCATATATTTTATCCAAACTTGATTGGCATTCCTTTGTGAAAATGAAAATTATTGATAAGAAATTTATTGCAGTAATATTATCCGAGTATATCTCGTATTTTTCAATTGAGGAACTAGAATCATTTGTAGAAATTCCGCCAGACGAATTCAGTTATACTTATGCTTTTCCATGTTTTAGACTTGCTAAATTTGAAAAAAAATCCCCGCTACTCATTGCTGAAGATTTGAAAAATAAAATTAAGTTGCCAGAATCTATAGAATCGGTTGAAGCGGAGGGACCATATTTGAATTTTATGGTGAAATCCCAAATAATTCTTAATAATATAACCTTACTTCAAGAAGATTACGGTAGAATGAGAGAAAAAGACAATCCCGTATCCAAATCTACAGTAGTAATCGAATATCCATCGCCGAATACAAATAAACCATTACATTTCGGTCATATCAGAAATATGTTGCTTGGTAAATCTCTTTCTAATTTACTAATATATAAGGGATATAGAGTCTTCCAAGTCAATTTAAACAATGATAGAGGGATTCATATCTGTAAAAGCATGATTGCTTATAAGAAATGGGGCCAAAATGAAGAACCTAACATAAAAAGCGACCATTTTGTTGGAAATTATTATGTAAAATATAATAAAATGCTTGAAAAAAATCCCCAATTAGAAAATGAAACACGTGAATTATTAAGATTATGGGAAGATGGAGAGGTTGAAACACGAGAATTATGGAAAAAGATGAATAAATGGGCATTTGATGGTTTTAAGATAACTTATGATAAATTGGGTATAGTGTTTGACAAGGAATATTTTGAATCAAACCTATATTTAAAGGGCAAAGAGATAATAAATGAAGGTCTAAATAAAGGATTATTTGAAACGACGGAAGATGGAGCAATTTTCGCTCGACTAAAAGAGAAATATAACCTTGAAGATAAAGTTCTTATCAGGAGTGATGGTACTTCAATTTATATAACCCAAGATATTTATCTTGCTTATATTAAAAAGAAAGATTTTGATTATGATAAGTCTATCTATGTCGTTGGAGATCCACAAATTCAACATTTCAAATGGCTTTTCGCAATTCTGGACTTATTGGGTTTTAAAGAAGATAATTTTCACCTGTCCTATGGGATGGTAGATTTACCCGAGGGTAGAATGAAAAGTAGGGAAGGAATAGTTGTTGATGCTGATGATATTATTTCAAAAGTAGAGAAATTAGCATTAGAAGAGGTAATTAAAAGATATCCAAACCTCTCTGAAGAAAAAAAGAAATATAGAGCAGAAGTCATTGGAATGGCTGCTTTAAAATTTTATATTTTGAAATTCAGCGCAATTAAAGGATTTACTTTTAATCCGAAAGAAAGTATTTCTTTTGAAGGAGAAACTGGTCCTTATATCTTATATTGTTTTGCACGGATTAATTCAATTATTTCAAAGTCTGGAAGAGATGTTGATATTAGCATAAAGTGGGAACTATTAACCCATCAAACCGAATTACTCTTGTTGAAGCAACTTACATATTTTCCAGAGATCATTAATTCTGCAGAGAATTCATACAACATTCACATTATTCCTCAGTATTTATTATCACTATGTCAATCTTTTAATTCATTCTATTCTTCTTGTCAAGTGATATCTGAGAATAAAGAATTAGAGAAAGCCCGATTATTATTAATTAAAAGTGTTCAAGTTGTAATAAAAATAGGATTAGATATATTGGGCATAGAAACTTTAGAGCAAATGTAAAATTAGAGGATATATATTATTATGAAATTTTATGATTTTGGGGATTCAATAACAGCAGATACTGAATTTGTAATTTTTGGAATCCCCTGGGATTATTTAAGCTCAAAAGATCATGTCAATTCTTCTATTGCACCTCAAACAATTCGAGAAGTAACTGAAGATTTAGCATTAACCACTGAAATGGGTGTTGAGATTCCAAGTTTAAAAGTAGTCGATATTGGAAATGTGTCTATTGATCCTACGAATATAGAAAGAAATCTCAATGAAATTAAGGATTTTATCAAGGCTATTTATAACCAGAAAAAAGAAATCATTCCCGTTATGATTGGTGGAGATCATTTCTGCACGTTCCCCGTGGTAAAATCAATTTGTAATGAATTTACAGCAGAGGATAATATTGGTGTTTTAATATTTGATGCCCATTTGGATTTATATGATGAATGGGACAAGGGGGTGTATTCGCATGCTACAGTTTCACACCGAATTTATGATTTAGATCATTTCAATAAGAATAATTTGTTAATCGTGGGAACGAGAGACATTGATATTCCTGAAATGAAAATAGCTACTGAAGAAGGTATTACTCATTTTGATGCATTTTTATTTTCAGATCTTGGATCTAAAAATTTATCAAAGGATATCGTGGATTTTTTTCGGAATTCTCAGATAAAATCACTTTACGTGTCAATAGATATTGATGTATTGGATCCTTCCATTGCTCCAGGTACAGGATATGCTATACCAGGAGGGTTATCATACCGTGAACTGTGGCAATTATTGAGATTATTAGCTAAAAACTTTAAAATAATAGGGTGTGATTTAGTTGAGGTTTCACCGAATTTAGACGCCCCTAATAAAATGACATCCAATTTAGCAGCTAAATTACTAATAGAGTTTATTTCATTTATTTCAAATTATTATTAGAGAAGGATTATGACTCCAAAACCAGAAATTAAAGATATTTTAAAAGAAGTAAAGCAATTTAAAATTAACAATGACACTGATATATCCTCACTCATTACAGATTTATCTAATACGGGATTTAGTGCTAAACGTTTAGCTGTAGCATGTGAAATTTATAATGCAATGATAAATGATAAGGACTGTATCAAATTTTTCGGACTTGCTGGAGCACTAATTCCTGCAGGATTTCAAGGAATAATTCATGATTTTATTGAGGACGGTTTTATTGATGTCCTTGTAACAACTGGTGCAAGTTTAACCCATGATATTGCAGAAACCTTAGGGTATCATCATCTTCAAGGAAGTTTAGATATAAACGAAGTTAATGATGTTAAATTACACGAGGAGGAAATAAATCGGATTTACGATGTATTCCTACCCAATAACGTTTATGAAGGAATCGAGGATTTTGTATCAAATTTAAAGATTGTGGATGAGACAATGCCAGTTAGTGAGTTCTTGAAGTTCTTAGGAGAAGAATTACCTGCAAATTCTAACTCTATTTTAAAGATATGTGCAGAAAAAAACGTTCCTATATTTTGTCCCGCTTTTACAGATTCAGGTTTGGCTTTACAGTTAGGATTTCATAATCATAATTTAAATCTTAATCACTTTAAGGACATGTTAAAGATGGTAGATCTCGCTTGGGAGGCTAAACAATCGGGAGTTTGTATTATTGGGGGAGGTGTTCCTAAGAATTTTATTATGCAATCATTACAATTTTGTCCAAATTCCGCAAATTATGCAATTCAAATTACCATGGATCGTCCGGAACCAGGCGGTCTTAGTGGTGCAACATTACAAGAAGCAAAATCATGGGGAAAAGTAGCAGAAAAGGCTCAATATTCAACAGTAATTTCTGATGCTACTATTGTTTTGCCTATTATATTATGGTACTTAAAAAAGAAGCAATTAAGTAAATAAAGAATTCACTAAAATAATCCTTCGAATTTTTGATCGATGTTCATTGTATCAGATCCGAATATCTGGTCTAACTGTTTCTTAAAAGGTTTGAACTGACTTATTTCTGACAAATTTTTTCCTGAATTTTTGGAGATAAACTCTTGGCCAACCAATGTGAGTAATGGTTGGACAATTTTACGAGTATATTTTTCTACTCGCTTTTCTCTATCCATAATAGCATACGATATTAAAAGCTCAGGTTCAAAACTATCATCTGCTATGATCTGATTCTTCTTGAAAGCAATTAAATATTTCTTTCCTTCAAAATATTCAACAAAATCTTTAGATATTGCAGATTCAGCAAAATTCAAAATTGCTGTCAATAAACCACTACGTAAATCAGAATCAATCTTGCCTAATGTTGATTTGTGATAACTTTTTTTCACAAGTGTGAAGCCTCTGAAGAGCAATCCCGCTTCTCTTATCACCATTTGAAAGATATCCTATTTATTAATAATTTTAATTTATTACGTATGGATAATCATAAAATAACCTTCAGATCTAATAAATTCTTTGATTTAACTCTGAGAGCTTTTTATGATAATAATGTTTTAATAAAAATTCCTCCTTTTTTGACGTATGATTCCAAAAAATAAAATTAAGTTATGTGCAAAAAACATTGTTAATGGCATTAATATAAAAAAAGAAGGTGAATGTATATTTATTACTGGAGGTACTTATGCTCAAGAATTACTGGAAGAAATTGGATTAGAAGTTTACAGGAAAGGTGGTTTACCTCGAATTTCATATACAACTGATTATTATCAACAAGCTATATATCAGGATCCGGATATTTCCATGAAAACATTAGAAACACCCCATAATCATTATGTGAAATTAATTGAAAACATAGATGCCTATATTGTTATAGAACCGTTAGAGAATCCAGGTGTATATGTAGACATCCCTCGAGAAAAACTAAAAGCGAGGGGAAAAACATTAGCTCCAATAAGAGATATACTATATGGTGGTAAAGAAAAGTATGCCCCTGGAAAAAAATGGATATATGCAGGTTGGCCTTCAAAAAAAGCTGCTGAGTTCTATGGAATTGAATATGAGATGCTTGAACGTTTTACTGTTGATGGAACAGCAGTACCTGCTGAAGAATTACATGAAATTACAACTAATATTGGTAAATTTTTTGATGATGCAAAGATAGTACATGTAAAGGATGATTTAGGCACTGATTTTTGGGTTTCGGTAGAAGGAAGAACTAAAATCCTTGATGATGGAATTCTTTCAGATGAACAAATTGCTGCTGGAGATTTAGGAGGAAATTTACCTGCTGGTGAAGTATTTTTCCCTCCTATTGAAACTTTGGGTGAAGGTACAATCTTTTGCCCTCTAACAAAGGATAGATATACTAATAAAATTATAAAGGGAATAAATTTAGTCTTTAAGGAAGGAAAACTTCAAATGGATAAAATTACGGCATACAATGATTTAGATATACTTGTAGAAAGCTTCAAACAATGTGAAGAAATTGATAAAGCAAATAATGTACCAGAACTGAGAACTTATAATGTTGCAGAATTAGGAATTGGATGTAATCCAAAAATAGACAAAGCAATTGGGTATATTTTAACTGATGAAAAAATAAATGGTAGTGTTCATGTCGCCTTTGGGGGGAATAAAATGATGACAGGTACCAGCACCAGTCAAATGCATTGGGATTTCGTCACAACACCAAAAGCAACAATTAATGTAGAATATAAAGATGGAACAAAAAAAACTGTAATGGACGCGGGTAAATTCATTCCATAACTCTTATATTATTTTAAATCAAGATAATTTTCAAGCCACTCTAAAATTTCGTTAAACACTTTTTCTTTAAATTCTAATCTATTAGCTTGAAAATTATATTGTTTAACACTTGTTTCTTCTTCGGTTGAGAAAGAAACAAAAACTAATCCAATTGGTTTTTCATTTGTTCCACCTGTGGGACCTGCTATACCTGTGGTACCTATACTTATATCGACATTTGATAAAATCCGTAAATTAAAAGCAAGTTGCCTTGCAACTTCATCTGAAACGGCCCCAAATTC
Organism: Promethearchaeota archaeon; assembly: GCA_019894955.1. Lineage (GTDB taxonomy): Archaea > Asgardarchaeota > Lokiarchaeia > Sigyniarchaeales > SOKP01 > SOKP01. The sequence goes on from JAGXNQ010000108.1 coordinate 9,076, forward strand.
ATCTAAAGTTTTGGGATCTACATTTAAAATAGATATTTTCGCTTCATTACTGTAGCATACGATTCCACGTTCAAAAATTTTTGAAGCCCCCGGAATATTTGTAAACATGTTTGATACAAATCCACCAGTGCATGATTCTGCAACAGCAATAGATAAATCATTCTTTATTAATTGTTTAATCACGTTTTCTAATCTTGAGAAATTTTCCATTAGTTTTTCATTCTCTCTTATATTAATATGAATTTATATAGACTATTTGTAAAACTTTAAAGGAATTAATTTTATTATAATTATTAAAAATCTATATACCATCATATAATAATATTTTTATTGATTGAAATATATATTATAATTAATTATGGATGTCAAAAATTTAAATGGGTTTATTTCCAAATATTTAAACAAATTTAAATCAAGTGAAAATAATAT
>JAGXNQ010000109.1 GCA_019894955.1 Promethearchaeota archaeon
GTATAATTGTGGGATTAACTGGTTCAGTTTTATCGTTATTATTGATAGGATTCTCTCAATGGGTTTTCCACTCATTAACATATGGATTTGATTTCATCCTCTTTTTAGATTATATATTATACCTATTAATATTTACCGGGATAATGTATGTTCTAGTTGGGATAATATTAGGTTATATTTTTGGGAACTTATATCGAAATAAAGAAGCGTAAAAAGAGAACCTAAACTTACAGGTGAATAAATAAATAAAAATAAATATTTTTCTTCTTTTTTTAAATTTCAAACCATGTCAACAAACTTTCCGGATTTTAATAATTCACATGGTTTCAAATATAGTTTTTCTAACTTCTCAGAATATTCTTCTAAAAGATCAGATAATTCTTTAAAGTGTTCAGTTGCATATTTCATTGGTCCCGGAAAGTTCATTCCTGCTAAAATCGCCTCATCTATAACTTTCCAACTATCAACAACCCCTTCTTCCAATATTCTACAACCTTCATTAGCACTAATAGCTGCAAATACTAAGCGGTTCACCAAACCAGCTTTTTTAGAAAGATCAGGTTGTGGTCGTCCTTTAGACCAATCATAAAAACCTTGACCCGTTTTTTTTCCTAATTTCCCTTCCTTATTTTGCATCAATAATACTTTTCCGGGTTTAAAATCAGGAGAAAGTTTCTCAGCATAATATTCTGAAACATGAAGAGCAATATCTCTCCCTGTAAAATCTGATAATGTAAGAGATGTCATTGGAGCATTTGGGCCAGATAAATCTGCATCTATTTGCTCCCAAGGGATCCCTTTTTCATAAGCAAGATCGACGATGTAGTTTGAATACATGCTACTAGGTGATAAAACTCGATTAACTATAAAACCTGGACGATCTTTAAGAACGCGAGCAACAAAGCGTTCTCCTCTTAAACAAGGGAGCGATTTAGAAACTTCAACTCCAATATCCATCGCTTCATCGGAACTTTTATAACCTTTAATCACCTCAACTAATCGCATGAGCGGTGCGGGGTTAAAAAAATGAATGCCGATTACATTTTGAGGTTTTTTACACCCTTCAGCGATTTCAGTTATACTCATTGATGATGTATTTGAAGCAAAGATACAATGATCAGGTGAATTTTCAATTACATTATTACAGAGTTTTTGTTTAAGGTCTAATTTCTCAACAACTGCTTCTATTACTAAATCAGCATCCTTTACTGCGTCAACAAGATCTTTATTAACACTCAAACGTGCCATTAAATCGGCAGCTGAAACACCCGCTGGCAGTTTACCTTTAGCTTCGAGTTTTTCAAATCCTGTTTTATTGTATTCTAAACCTTTTTTAATGATTTCATCACTAACATCAACAGCTATAACATTATATCCACCCATTAAACATATTTGGGCAATGCCTTTTCCCATATCTCCAAATCCAAGTGTAACTATATTTTTTACTTTTGTCATTATTATTTCCTCTATTTTAAATTAATAAATGCTAAATCAGCTAAACAAAACATCTGCTGTAGCAAGACCTTCCATCTTGGAGGGTAAATTCTTCATCAATTCACTATTAACTCGTTCAGCTAAGAGATCAGGTGTGAATGGTTTTCCATCGTTTTCTATCATCTTTACGGCACGCCATCCCCGATACACCCAAACCTTATCACCAATTGCTCTGAAAACTTCTCCATTGATTTTTCTAGCCTTATCTGATGCTAAAAACGCAACTAAAGGAGCAAAATAAGAGGGGTGAAACATATCAAATCCCTCTTTTGTTTTGGTATTCATCCACTCAACCATTTTAGGAGTTTCATCAGTAGTCATTGGCGTTCTGGCGCTGGGAACAACACAATTAACAGTTGCATACTTACTTAATTCTCGGGATATTATTAAGGTAAATGTCGCGATGCCTGATTTAGCCGCACCATAATTAGATTGACCAACATTACCATAAAGTCCAGAATCAGAAGCTGTATTGATAATACGTCCAAAATTTTTTAAATTAGGATCTTCCTTTCCCATCTTCCGGAAATAAACAGCAGCATGGCGTGATAAATTAAATGTACCCTTAAGAGAAACTGCAACAACATCATCAAATTCTTGTTCCGTCATGTTAAAGATCATTCTATCCCTAATAATTCCAGCATTATTCACAACAATATCTAATTTTCCAAATTCAGAAATCGCTTGTTTGATCATTTCTGAGGTTTTTTTATAATCAGTTACAGAGTCAAAATTTGTAATGACCTTAGCTCCAAGCTTTTTACATTCGCTTGCTACATCAGCTGCACCATTAATGTCATTAATGACTAAACTGCATCCTTCTTTTGCCATCAATAACGCTTCTTCTCTCCCTAAACCTCGACCAGCACCAGTTACAATGGCAACCTTCCCATCCAACATTCCCATTAATTTATCACTTCAAAATTCTTTTAATAAAATATAATGATATAAATGATAAATGTATATTTAAAATATTTTGTCAATACTCAATAATATGATTAGGTACCATTTATTCCTGCATTCAATTAAGGGAATGATAAAGAAGGATATGTCATTTCTTTTCTTTATAATCTGATTCTTTTACAATCAAATTTGGATCTATTAAACCTAATTCTATCTTTTTTAAAACATATTTTCTAAATTCGTCACTTGTAAAAGGCTGAGATTTAAATTGAACAGTTTCTTCCACATCGTCTTCAATATATCTCATATTAGCTTCTACTAATGAAGCACCTAAAATTAAACTATATATAAAGAAAGAAAGAATGGCACTGTTTTCTTCTTTAATCTCACCGTTATCAACCGCTTCTTGTACTTTTCTTGTGGTTCCATCTAAAAAATTATACGGTTTATATTCTTTTTCAAATTTGCCTACCTTATCAGAAGGAGGAGATGGTGTAATATGCATCATCCGAAATGCTGTGGGGTCATTCTCGGCAAACTCAAAAAAATGATTAAATATTTTCATCAATAATTCTACATTAGTTCCTTCATGAGTTTTTATGATCTCTCGATTTTCTTCTTTATATTGGGTATAAAATTTATTTCGGATGGCAATCCAGAGCTCTCGTTTACTTTCAACATAGTTGTAGAGGTTGTTTTGGTTCATCTCAAGCATTTTAGCTAAGCCACGTAAACTAAATCCATCCTTACCTTTATCTTGAAATAATTGCTTTCCAGTTTCTATAATTTGTTCAAATTGTTGAGCTTTTTTTGTCGGGGAACGACTGCGTGTTTTTTTCTGATTATTATTCTTATTATTTTTATCTGAACTCATAAAATCACTTTAGGTAGAACTATTCTACTAGATTAGTATATAGCGTAGATTTAAAATTTTGTGGATATAAAACATAAAAAAATAAGAAAAAGTTAAAAAACTTTTATTTTAATGAGGAATAATTCTTTCTAATTGCTTCTTCTGCTTCTTTCATCACTCTTTCGATGATATCATTAACATCATCAATACTATCAATAATACCTATTGATTGGCCTAATAAGACGGCTCCATTATTTACGTCCCCATCATATACTAAATCGTAGGCTTCTGAATCCTTTTCCCTTTGTTCAAGGGTTATCGATTTCTCATAAGCTATCAACTCCTCTTTTGAGGCGGGTGCGGGGTGTGTTAAGGCGTATTCATTTCGATATAGTCGGATTGGTCCAAATGCTCCAGTAAAAAGACCAGTATCTTGTGGGCTTCCAGGTGGCACTAGTGCCTTGTAAGCATCATGGAATTCGCTTTGTTTGCTTGCTATAAATCTTGATCCCATTGCAATTGCTCCTGCACCAAGAGATAAAGCGGCGGCTAAACCTTGCCCAGTTGCGAATCCACCACAGGCAATTTTAGGCAGATCAGGAAATTTCTCATTGAGTTGTTGTAGTAATACAAGCGATGTTACTCTTTCGTATGATTGATGACCACCACCTTCAGTACCGGTACAAACAATTCCATCAACTCCCGCATCTACACATTTTTGAGCTAACCAGACTGCTGGTGCTACATGAAAGTGCTTGACTTCTGTTTTTTCTCTAAGCTCTTGAAATGATTTGGAAGAAGGAAGAAGTTTTGAAGAACCGGCAGATGTTAAGAAATAGACACACTGTTCCCTCATCTTAGGATTATCCATGATAATTTTGGGTATATCAGTGATCATTTCTTTCACTCCTCTATTGTTACGTGAAGTGAGAATGTTAAGTCCAAAAGGTTTGTCTGTATGTTCAATCATGTATTCTATGCTTTCTTTATGTTCCTTGACAGGATCAGTTCCCACAATATTTACATTAGATAAGACTCCCAAGCCTCCTGCTTCGCTCACAGCTAGAGCTAATTCACGGGTAAAAAAGGGTCCCATGGGGGCACTAAATATGGGATATTTCAACCCAAACATCTTAGTTATATCTGTTTCAATCATTATAATCTCTTTTATTATTATATTTTAAAAATTTAATATATAGTGTATACTTAAGAAATTGTTCAATCTTATTAAAAAATTGTGGATTTATCAAAAAAAAATAAAAATTACTCAATCATTAATTAAGAATTCTTTGGGTATTTCTTGCCCTAAACCTGCTTTTTTGAACTTTTGCCCGTTATCTACATAAAGATTTGATCCCCATTCTCCCATTTTTCTATCAGGATACTCTTTTTTCTTTACTGCTGGAACACCTGCATAAAGGCATTTATTGTCAGCCTGACCGCTAACGACCGCACCAGCTGCAATTATTACACCATGACCAATTTTTGCTCCTTGTAAAACTGTTGCATTTATTCCAATTAAAGTAGAATTTCCAATTTCAGTGGGTCCATGAACCATTGATAAATGACCAAGAGTTACATTTTTACCTATTTTGCACAATCCTCTAACAGTGGAATGTATAACACAATTTTCTTGAATGCTTGTATTCTCTCCTATGATGATTTTACCCCAATCTCCTCGTAGTTTTGCACCAAACCATATATTTACATATGGTCCTATTTCTACGTCCCCAATAATTACAACATCGTTAGCAATAAAAGCAGTGTGATGAATACGAGGTGTTTTTCCATTAAATGGTGATGCTACTATCATTATACTATTCTATTATCTCTTATTTCTCAATTAAATGAAATATGTATATTTAATAAATAAATTAAATAAAGTTATTGATACTACTAATTTTCCTTATTAATTTCAAATGTTACTTTTAAATTAGTTTTTGTATCTAAAGCTGCTCTAAATGCTTCTTCTACCTTTTCTAATGGGAAAGTTTTAGTTATAAACATTTCTAAAGGAAAAGAGGCATTTGTAATCATCTGAATTGCCTTAATAAAGTCGCTTCTTGTATACATCAAAGATCCGATAATTTCTTGTTCTCTATCTTGCACATTTGCCATGTTTATTTTTACTTCATTACCAAAAACGCCAACTACGACTACTCTTCCACCCTTTCTTAAGAGATCCATTGCATCTCGTATACTTTTCTCGATTCCAACACATTCAAAAACAACATCTATACCCTCATGAGGTTGTTCCGAAAGGATTTTTTCCACAGGATTAATTTTTGATACATTTATTGTACTAGTAGCTCCAAGGTTTTTTGCCATTTCGAGCCTATCATCGGAAAGATCCGTGACAATTATACGCTTAGCTCCCGCTTTAACCACACAAATAAGAACCGCTAAACCTATCATTCCAGCTCCAATAACAACGATATTTTTATTGAGAAGATTTCCACCCCTCGTGACAGCATGAACTCCTACAGCAAGAGGTTCTACAAGAGTAGCATGTTTCAGGGAGAGATTATCTGGTAATGAAATTGCCTTATTTGCGGGAATAACAATAAAATCTGCCATAGCCCCATCTCCTTGACATCCCATCACCCTTAATTCGCTACATATGTTATATCTTCCCGACTTACAATTATAGCATTTATTACAAACAAGACTCGGTTCAACTGTTACCCTATCACCTATTTCAAATTCCGAGACTCCCTCACCTATCAAAGAAATTTTCCCTGAAAATTCGTGTCCTGGAGTTGCTGGTAAAGGCACAAAAGGATGCTTCCCCTTAAAAGCATGCAAATCAGAACCACATATTCCACAATAAGCAACTTTCAGTAAAATTTCTCCATATCCCAGTTTTGGCTTGTCTATAATCTCTATAATTGCTTTATTTCCTTCTGGGATTAATACTCTTCTCATATCTATTATTCACTTAGGATTTATTTCTGAATGATTTCAGAGAAACTCTCTTATCAACTTATTTACTTTATCTGGTTGTTCATTTATAATCCAATGCGATCCTTCAGGAATTCGCTTAATTTGTAAATCGGGGATAAACTCATCAAGACCATCAAGATTATGAGTTGTTAGAGCAGTATCTTTTTCACCCCAAATTACTAAAGTGGGAACTTTAATCATAACAGGTTTTATCTTGTTTGTTAGCTGATCAATTTTCTCCCCACTTGAAGGAGGTTTCAAACTGCCTGCCCGATAATAGTTTAATCCTCCAGTTAGCGCTCTAGGTTGAGACCAAGCTTCTATATACATTTGTTTATCATCCTCTGTGAATTTCATTTCAGGAGTAACTACTATGTCTAATATATTTTTATAATTGCTTGCGGAAAGGAAACCCTCAGCATTTTTTGACCTAAAAAACAGGACATATTGGCTCGAGGATTGCTGATCTTTATTTTTTGCTAGCAAATACTCAAAAATGTTGGGGTGGGGGGCGTTTATGATAATAAGTTTTTCTACAATATTTGGATGTAAATTAGCAAATGGATAGGCAATAACTCCGCCCCAGTCATGACCAATTAGTATAAATTCTTTTCGTTCAAAATGTTCCTCAACCAATGCTCTAATATCTTCAACTATATGGTGTTGTCGATATTGTTCAATTTCTTCAGGTTTAGATGAAAGATTATATCCTCTCATATCCGGAGCAACAACAAGATAATCTTTCGAGAACTCTAAAAGTTGATCTCTCCACATGTACCAAAATTGAGGGAAACCATGTAAAAAAATAATTAATTTCTCATTTTCTGGTCCAGCTTTAATATAGTGGAGTTTAATACCATTAACCTCAGCAAATTCACTTTTAAATTGCGGATAATTTCTTCTTAAAATTTCATCAACTATGTTATTTCACCTATAAAAAATTCTCAAAATAATAATATGTTTCAAGTATTAAAAATACTTAGGGAGTATTCACTGCTGTTGTCTGTATTACCACAGAAAATTAAAGGAAGAATAAAAAACTTTTATTAACTTAATAGACATAGTAGAAATAGTAGATTTTATTATTTAATGAAATTTGATTTGTCATTTTAGTAAAAATGACTAGAAATGTCAAAAGTTAAAGACTTTTTACAGGAGTAGGAAAGATAAATGACAGATATTAAACCTAAAGAAAAATTCAAACATTTGGCTAAAGTTGGTCCAAGTGTATTGCAATGCATAGCATGCGGTGATTGCAGAGAACAGACAGATTACACGGCAAATCCACAAAAATGGGGCGTATGTGTAGCAAAGGACCATACATCCGGGTTTGAGCCTTTTTTCGCTAGAGGAAAAATGCAAATCATTCGTTCACTATGGCAGGGTAAGTTAGAATTAAGTAAAGATATGGCAGAAGTCATATATCAATGCCCAACATGTAAAGCTTGCGCAGATGCATGTGCTTACGATATCGATAATGTCGCTCTTTATGAAGCATTGCGAGCTGAATTAGTTGATGCTGGTTGTGGATTAGAAGCGCATATTCCAATGAATAAAGCAATGGTTGCACTCCTAAATCCATATCAAAAAGACAATAAACTCAAACGTGATTGGATGGAAAAACTTGATTTTAAAATTAAGGATGCTGGAACCGAGACGGCAGAAATACTTTATTATGTAGGGTGTACTGCAGCATTAACTCCAGATATAGAAAATGTAGCAATTAATACGGCCAAGATCCTTAAAAAATTCAATATAGATTTTTCTGTTTTTGGAGAACATGAAGTATGTTGTGGAAGTGTTGCAAAGAGGACTGGAGATCTTAAAGCTTATAATTCGGTAACTCAAAAAAATTACGAACTTTTTAAGAAAAGTGGAGTTAAAACAATTATTACCAGCTGTGCAGGATGTTACAGAACATTAAAAATAGATTACGCAGATATTATTAAAGATTTGGAAATTGAAGTTCTTCATACCGTTGAATTCTTACAAAAAATAATCATTGAAAATAATATTCAATTTGAAAATTTAGGATTCAATGTGACCTACCATGATCCATGCCATACTGGAAGACATGCAGGACTTTATGAAGAACCGAGGGAAATCTTAAAAAAATTTGCAAATCTTACAGAAATGAAAACAATTAAGCAGAGTGCAAACTGTTGTGGTGCTGGAGGAGGCGTTAAAAAAGGTTTTCCTGAACTAGCTTTAAAAATTGCTAAATCTAGGATTTTAGAAGCAGAAGAAACTGGAGCAGAGTATTTAGTTAGTATTTGTCCATTCTGTTACAGGAATTTATCTGATGCTATAGCTGATATGGGTTCAAATTTGAAGATGATTGATCTAATGGAGTTATTAGAACAAGCATTAACTTAATGTTTTTTATTACATTAATGAAGTCTAAAAAAATACAAAGGGGATAAACAAAATGGTAAAACTAAGTGATCCAATCACAATTAGAGGTATAGAATTTAAAAATAGAATAGGATATCCGCCCATGTTATCATTTTCATCTAATCGAAATGCGATCTGGAATTTTATCAGGGATTGTGTTAGCAAAAGGCATATTTCATCAATTTTTATGAAATTTAGTTACTATAATTTTGAAATAATAAATCGACATTGTTAAAATATTTATTTCAATCAATATATTCACTTTAACAGAGATGTAGATGTTTTTTTCATGTTAATATAAACTGTATATTTAAATGGCTTGCAACTTAATAATTATACTAACAATTAATGAAATTGGTGAAGATTAGATTTGAAAGAAGTGTATATAGTTGATTATGCTAGAACTGCTTTTTCTCGATCTCGACCGACTCAACCTGAAAGGGATGTTTTTGGAGAGATTAGGGGAGATGCGTTGCTGGCTGAATTACTGGTAAAGTTTTTTGATGGAAAACTAGCAGATAAAGGAATCGAAAAAAAAGATATAGAAGAAGTATCAGTAGGAACAGCTACTGCTGTATTAGAGAATTGGACTTATGGGGGACGAACTCCGTTATTTTTGGCTGATTTCCCCTTTGAAGTTCCTTCTTTCACCATAGACAGACAATGTGGTTCAGCGGGTAGCGGCATGCATGTTAATATAATGGAAATCATGACTGGAAATATTAAATGCGCATTGACTACTGGTTTTGAACACATGACTCGCGTGAGAGGTAAAGGGGTAGAACCCAATACATCGACAGCAAATAAAAATAGTCAGTTTTATAGACCAGAGTTGGATATAGGAACCATATTTAACATGCTA
>JAGXNQ010000010.1:0-17434 GCA_019894955.1 Promethearchaeota archaeon
ATTTTAATCTAATCAAATTTTATAAATTAGAAGGTAATTATATTTAAAATAAAACCATGGAAAAACAAGCACAAGGGCAAGTTAAAACGAAAAAGGAAGACGTTAGCGGATCAGAAACGGTTTTCGAAAGAGTAAAGAGTAAAACGCCTTGGTTTTTCGGAAAAACTTTAAGAAAACCAAAAATAAGATTCCCGGATATGTCACTTCCAAAAATGGATATGCCATTACCGGGTAAATCAATGGGAATTATACTTATATATGTAATTTTGTTTCTCCTTCAAACAGGAATCGTATATCTTATATATACTGAACCTCCAGCTATGGGAAGCAATGCTCAGGGAGAACCTGTCTTTTTATACGAATCTATTCATGATGCTTTCATAGTGGAATCAATTGTTGCTTCGATTTTCATTTTTCTATGTTCTTTGGGTTTTATCTTCTTATACCAAGCCTCAAAACACGTATATAATAAAAAGATTGCTGTCAGGATTCTTGCTATTGGGGTTATATTGATATTAATCTCTTATACTGCTTTACAAGCGATGATTACTATAAAATTAAAACAAAAACTTTTTGGAAACGTTTAAAGCGTTTTTAATTATCTCACTATTATTTTTTGGTGTAATTCTTCAGTGAATTAAGGATTTCAATTTAAAATAAAAAAAAAGAGAAAATTAAAGTATTAGCCACTAATTTCTATTAAGCTTACTAAAGTGATGCGATATATGCATTATATGCTGCTTCGTCTAATAAATTAGCCTTTTCAGCGTCAAAATTAGAAACATCAACTTTAAATAACCATGCTGAGAAAGGTTCTTCGTTGATTTTTTCTGGTTCATCCATTAAATCAGAATTTACAGCAGTAACTGCTCCAGAAACGGGACTATAAATATCCCCAACGGCTTTACTTGATTCTACAGTACAATCTAACGGATCGCTTGTTGGTTCATTTCCATCTACTTTAACTTGTTCAACAGTCGCTCCTTCAAGTGCTTCTACATCAACAAATGAAATTTCACCCAATTGTTCAGCAGCAAAAGGGGTAAGGCCAACTTCACCCGTTCCATCATTATACCATTGATGGGTCTTGGTATACCAAATTGCCATAATTTATCAAACTCCTATTTTATTGTAAGAATATAATTATATTGAATATAAGTATATGATAAAATTAATTATATAATAGATTTAAAATTTTTTTATTATAAAATTATCATTACCATATAAAAATAAACAAATGCAGTTAGAGCTAAGAAAACAAATAAATTATTATCTAGAGTTCAAAGACTGGTATGATAAAATCATTAAGGATTTCAATTTTGATTATGAGAAAGATAATGAAGCTAAAGATATCTTATCTAACATTATTAAGATGAAATCATATGATTGGGATAATGCAGGAGTTCTTCTTGCTTTTTGCAATCTAGTTAGGGAAAAAAAAAACATTTATGTTTTTGGAAGTGGTCCATCGCTTGAGGATACAATCAATCACATAATTAATGTAAAGGGAATTACTTTTTTTGATCGAAATATAAATCTAGCTGCGGATGGAGCGTCAAGATATTTAAAAAATAAGCAAATTCCTATTGATGGAGTATTCAGCGATTTAGATGGAATTACAGAAAATGAATTTGATTATCCCTCTTTCATGATAGTTCATGCTCATGGAGATAATATTAATAAACTTCGTCTATTTAGAGCCAAGATCATAAAATTTAATAATTTAATAGGAACCACGCAAGTTAAACCGAACAATCTCCTATTAAATCCAGGGGGTTTTACAGATGGTGATAGAATCTTATTTTTTTTGAGATCTTTGCTATCCCCTACCCAAAAACTTTTTTTAATTGGCATGGATTTCGAGAATATTGTTGGAAAATATAGTAAACCTCACTTTCAAGGTAATATAGAAGGAAGTAGTACCAAAATAAAGAAATTGAAATATGCATTTGATCTATTGAAGTGGATTTCTAAAAAAATTGAGAATGAAATCATTTTAGTGAATAGCAAAACTAAATCAAACTTTTTTAGAAATATTTCCTTGGACAGGATCCAAGATTATAATTTTACATAATTCTCAATTCCCCTTGCTGAGATTATATAGGGAAGTTTATTTTCGGGTAGGGTTTTTGAGTTAACTAAATGAACATAATTTTTATCAGAATTTCGAATTAAATACAAAAACTCCGAAAAAAAGTGGTTTAAATACTGCAAACCTACAGGATTCTCTTTAATAATAGGTTTTTCAATAAAATTAGGCGAAATTTGTGCGGTAGCTAACAATATTATATTATGCTTTTTTGTGATATCATTTAACTTTTGAAGGATTTTAAGGAAGGTTTTTTTCAATTCATTGTGAGTTATACTAACTGTTCCTTGATCAGCTCTGAAATGATTATTTATAGAATCAATTATTAGAAGTTTAGTGTTAGACTTTTCTAGTTTCTTATCTACTTCGTTTAATTTTAATAAAAATGTTGAATTACTTAACACTTTAGCGATTAATATACTTTTCAACGCTTCTTCTTCATCTACTCCTCGAGTGAAACATAATTCTTTAATTCTTTCAGGGCGAAAAGTATTCTCAGAATCTAGATAAATAGAACTTGAGGAGGAGATGTACGCTTGTAAACACATTTGATGACATATTTGTGTCTTTCCTGTTCTATTAGCTCCAAATATCAAATACATACCAGGATGGAAACCTCCTTCCAGAATCGTGTTGAAATTTTTACAACCCGTGGGAAGAATAAATTTATCTCTTTTTTGTTTTCCTTTTAGCATACTTTCAAAACTAACTATTCTTGAAGAATACATTTTTATATTTTTATTTAATATATTTCAATTTATAATAATAATAAAAACTAATAAATCATTTTTGAGAAATTAAAAAAAGCGAAAAATTATTTTTAAAGGAATCATACAATTCAATATACTTTTCTTAATTTTTTAACTAAAACTCTTTCAAATCAAAACAATGGCAAAAAAGAAAAAGGAAATATGTCCTTATTGCGGAAATTCTTTTGCTTACCTTAACCGTCATAAATGTAAAGTAAAAGAAAGAGTAGAGGGTCCAGAAGAACCCGATAAATCCCAATTAGAGAGAAGAATAGAACGAATTGAAGAAAAGAAGAAAGATTCAACTCGTCATTTGAAAAAAGATGAAAAATTTGTACTAGATATAATTCAGAAGAAAAAAAATATGTACTTTGAAGAATTGCTTGAATTAACTGAATTAACACGTAATGAGCTGGATGATACACTAGAACTCTTGATTCTCCAATCTAAAATTAATATCAAACGAGAAATGGTAGAAGCATCATGGACAAAACTGATCTCAATCACAGAGACCCTAAACGAAAAAGTTGGAGAGCACAAAATTGATATGAGCAAAAAAGATTTTATTTTAGATTTTTTCTCATTTCAACCATGTTTAATTTGTCCTTTTTCAAGTAAATGTAATGATACAAATTTAGATCAATTTAATCCAACTAGATGTCCTTGGCTCACGGAATGGATATATACTTCTATTTCAGGTGATGTTTATAAATTTAAAATGGATGAACTTCTAGATGGTAGTGCACCCTGATCATTTTTTCCTCAATCCAATAAGGTAGACCTCATTGCTTTTTTTATAAGAAGTTTGAGGTTTAAATGCTTTAACATTTTGGAATTTTTTTTTCAGTTGATTTAAAAAATGTTTATAATCTTCTCCTTCGAAAATCTTAATGACAAAATTTCCCTTATATTTCAATAAATCTAAGAATCTGAGAGTTGAATTACAAAGTCTAATTTGATTGATTTGATCACTAAATTTGTTGCCAGATTTTTTAATACTTGCATCAGATATTATTAAATCGATTTTTGGACCATTAAAAAATGATTTTACCTGATCGAAAAATTCTGGTAGTGTAAAATCCATCTTGATAAAATGAATATCATCTATAGAACTAATTTTCTTGATATCAACTCCAAGAATCCTAAAATGATCTCTATGATAAAACCCATCTTTGTATTTATCAATGTTTTCTGTTGCCAATTTTTTGGAAACTTGTAACCAAGATCCAGGGGCACTCCCTAAATCTAATATATAATAAGTTCGTTTAAAGATGTTAAATCTTTTCTGAATTTCAAATAATTTAAATGCAGAACGAGCTCTATAACCTTGTTTTTTTGCTTGTCGATATTGTGAATCTTGTTTATGTTCTTCAGTTCTTTTTGACATAGTATAAACCTTTATGTTATTTTTAATATAATTTTTTTCAAATTCTCAATACTGATATCCGTTTTAATTGAAAGGGGATCAAAATGTGTCCTAGTTGCTTCATATTCAAACTCCTTAATGATTTGAATTACTTGTTCAATTTTTGGAACAGATGAACATTTTAAGGCTCTACATAGTTTATGTAAATTATAAAATGAGACAGGCATTGCATTTTCTTGCAGTCCAAAATTAAGTAGTTTTTCAATTTTTTTTTTAGATTTATAATATCTTGCATTATTTTCCGCTATTACGTGATGAAGAAAAGTAGAATCATGAATTGCACCAACCCAGAGAGGTCCTGCATAGGTAAGGCTTTTCTTATTCTCACATGAAGGACATAATACTATAGTTTCAATTGGATTAATTGTTTGGCTTGTTCGGAATCCACATTCCCTACAATGTATGATATAGCCGTAATTCGAGAATGATTTTGTTATTTTTTCTTTACTCTTAAAAGTTAAAGCAAATATTCTAATAAAGTGATTAGAATAGAATGTTAATAGGGGAGTTATTCCTAATTTATTGATATTTGCTATTCGTGAGATGAAATATAATAAAATTCTTGCCCCAATCTCCTTTGTGTATTCTACATGAAGGGGTTTTGACATGTATTTTCTGATACAAACATGAGGTCTGATTCCAAATAAAACTGCTGTATCAGTTGCGGTGACACATACCAGCCCGTTTTTTTTCTGAATGGCTTTAAAAGCAGCATCAACATATAAATTAGGAGTTCCAAATGGATCAATATTAATTACATTTGGATTATCTCTTGCTAATTCTAATAGTAATTGATTTGCATCTTTTTGAGTAACGAAAATCTTTTCAGATTCAAGTTCATTTAATTTTAAATTATCCTTTATAAGAGCTACTGCCGAGGGGTTTATATCATTAATGACTATTTTATCAATATTTTCACATTCTTTTAAAAATCGTAATGCTCCAATCCCAGAAGCAGCCATGCAATCTACGATTCTTAATTTATCTTTATTGAACAACTTATTATAAGCGAGTACACCCAAACACGAAAGATCCCTATTAATAACCATTTTTTCGTTGTAAAAGACGTCCATAGCTTTTGAAGGGATTGCTTTTTCATCATCCTTATAAAGGTAAAATTGGGTATCGCCTTCGGTTTTTCTAATCATCTGTTTATCAAGTTTTTGATCCAAATGGTTTTTCGAATTTCTCATAGTTTTTACATATATTATTGAGTTAAAAAAAGATCGATCATTTTTTCACTCCCCAATATCCCTCCACATACTATTGCGTGAATATCTTTTACGTTTTTCCTTTGAAGGGGTTCAATTTCTTCCATCAATGTAATTTTATCAGGATTATTATCATTACCAATTGCAATAAAATTACCACCTAATGTCTTTACTATAAAAGCTAATGGAAACCATTCATAATATAATCTAATTTTTGGTTTAGGTGAAGGAAAGTAACCATATACTCCTCCAAACTTAAGAATAGCGTGAAAATCACCAACAAAACTTCCACTATAACGATCCTTTAATTTGTGCTCAATTAGTTTATTTTCGTAATTCTTGCACTTAGCAGACCACATATTAGGATCACCACCAAGACACCTAATTCCTCCTTTTACTGGATTTGGCATTTGTTTAATTTCTTGAAACACATAATGATAAAACGTCATGCTATAAGGAGACGTATCTAAAATGAATTCTGCTACGATTCCATTAATTGCGATTACAAGATTTGTAAATATTCCATATAATGCATAAAAGGTGCAAACGATTTTCCCTTGTTGGTTATAAATCCCAACAATGGTGCCAACGGTTCTATTAACTGCAACATTAGAAGATCCATCAACAGGATCTATAGTTATCCCAAATATACCATCACCTAGAATTGGTTCTGCTTCCTCAGAAGCTACAAATGAATATTTTACATCTCTTTCTTTTAGTGCTTGTATTATTATCCCATGTGTTAAAATATCTTCATGGATTTGTTCCTCATCATATAGATTGATACTTTTATTTATAGGTTTTTTAATATTCATTCTATGTGAAATTTCCCGAGAAGTTATTCCTCTTTCTAGTAATCCTCTAATTGGTATTGTTGCTTCAGCAATATTTTCTAATATTTCTATTAACATTCCTTTATTTTGAAAATATGCTGGAATATTCTTATCCAACCACTTTGAAAGTTTTAGTTTTTCAGTTTTATTACTCATTATTTATTCAACATTTTGTTTCTCAATTAGAAGAATGATTGATTAAAAATATGTCTTGCTTGAATTTTCAAAATTAGGTACTAAAGAATCTATCAGAATATAAATCATAAAAATTGATCTTAAAAATCGATTTCTGTAAAATCGATATTGTACAATTAAATGTTAAGAAATCCTTTTTCGGATAGTGTAGCTAATAGCTCGAATTGAATTTCAGAGTTTTTATAAAGATAAATTATACGTTTATTCATTATTTCACTACGAGCGATTTTTAAAGAACATGGAATCCAGTATCTCATTACTTTCCCACCACTTTGAATTTCATGAGAATGATCTTCATAATGAATATAACTTATTTCATTGATGATCAAAATATCTACTGAAAAGTTACTATTGATATGGGCTAAAATACCTAATAGATGATTCAATTTATAATTCAATATAACATTTTTGTCTTTTTTATCCCGATTTAAATCTAATCTATAAAGATCAGTAAGAGAATCGATGATTATTAGCTTTGGATAATCATTTTTTTCTTTTTTGTTTTTTAGGAAATTTATTTCTAAATCTAATACAATTCGGTATAAATCATTAAAATCTTTTAGATTTATGGTTTTAAGTTTCTTTAGTATATTAGGATCCATTGTAGAAAGGAGTGATTCAATCTTTTCCAAAGGTAATCTTGGTTTACTATAAAAGTAATAAACACTATCACCAACCTGAATGGTGTTAAATGCGATTTGAAGAGCAAGTGTAGTTTTACCTACTCCCATCTCACCCCAAATTGACACGATCTTCTCAAGACCTATTGTTTCGTTGAATTGGTATAGTGGAAATTTCATAATTGGAAATTTTTAATTTTTTTACATTATTTATATAATTAATTTGAGACTCAAACCTATTTATATATTAACAGAGAACTTAAATTTTTTCTATAAGATAAATAATGGTTTAAAGAACAAGGGAGTTCGATTTAGAATTCTATCCTTTTGGGATATAATCCCCAAGATTCCCTCAATTATACTGACAACTTCTAAAGAATCAAGTCAAATCGTAATAATTAATAAAAACATTAATCTTTTGGAATTTAAAGATGGTAATGACATTAATCAATACATATTAAAAGTTTTAGCAGTTTTTAGGTTAGGGTATCAAGATTATGATAATTTTCTATTTTCAATTGATCCAGGTCTAAATCATATAGGAATTGTATCATTTTTAGATGATTATTTCTTAGATTCAACCACTTTAACTGATAATTCACAAGTCATAAACTATATCAAGAAAAACTATGATTATATTAAACAAGATAACACAAAACCAATAAGTTTGGAAATAAAATTTGGAAGAGGTCTCCTGGAAATTACACAAGATCTTGTCAATCGTGCTTTTTCGACATTTTCAAACATATTAGATATGAAAGTAGTTTTAATTGACGAATCTAATACTTCTAAAATTAAAATCGCTAACCGAGGGAAAAAATTTCCGAAACATGAAGCTGCTGCGTTGATATTATCTTTTAGAGATGGATTTGACGTCAATAGTCAAAATTATAAAACAATATTCAAAATAGATAAATTAAACCTATTGAATAGAGATAGAATATCGAGGAATAGTAAAGGTTTTACCAAAGAATACCTTGTTGGATTTTCTAAAATTGGGGAAGAGGTAATAATAGGTGAAATATCACTTTCAGAATCAAAAAAATTGATACAAAATTTAATTAATTTTGAGTAAAGTATTTTCAATATATTTCATATTTTTAATTTATTTCACATTAACTTAAGATAGGGATATAAAATGAGAATACAAGCATTAGATATCTTTCGTGGACTGTGTATCTTTTATATGACATTTGGTCATTTGGTTAACTGGTGGATTATAAAAGCCGATTATGGACTCTATGAAATAATTTGGAATTTTGGAGCTTTTGTGGGAGGGGGAGGTTTTTTATTGGTTTCGGGAATGAGTGCTGCTCTCTCATATAAAATAAGAAAAGAAAAATCTCAAACATTTCAGAATTCCAATGAAAAAATGATAAGAAATGAATATATTCTTCGGGCGTTAGTGATCTTTATGATCTCTGCAATTTGGAATTTAGTTGGAACCATGTACTCCAATATTCCAGGAGTGTGGACATGGTTTGTATTACAAACAATCTCAGTTTCTTTATTGCTTGCTTGGCCTTTTTTAAAAACCTCAAAACAATTTAGATTATATGTATGTTTTGCAATTTGGATTAGTAATGAATTTTTGATCATTTGGTTAACACCGTTTCGAGGAGAAGCTAATTTTCTTGGATATTTGTATTATTTCTTATACAATGTTCCTGAACAAAATGTTATATTAGGTTATTTCCCATTTCTGCTAGCAGGAACGGTTATTGGAGAAATTTTTTATGATTCCTCATTGAAAGAGGGAACAGAGGAGCAACGAGATTATCTAAGAAAAAAGTTAATTAGACCATCTACTATTGGAGGTATTCTTCTAGTAATTTTTGGTTTTATTTTTGAATTCCCTAATTTTAGGTATAAAGAGACTTTTTCGTCTCACATGTTCAATTTTGGATTAGAACTATTATTAATTTCATTTTTGGTAATCATCAAGGATTTTGGTAAGCTTAAATTTAAGAAAAACTATTCTGTTATTAAATACTATTCATATTACTCATTTACCATCTTTTTCGCGCACCAGCTTCTTTACTTTATTTTTCCACCCCAATTTAATGCGTTAGAAATATGGATTTATATCGTACCGACAATGATTATAGTAACTCTTTTATTTAGATATATTTACATTAAGGCCGGAAAATATGCTTCGCTCAAATTTTTTATTAGCAAATTTGCTACTTTCTTGGCGGGAAAAATTAAGTTAAGGCAAAATGATGATTAGGTTTAAAAGTATTGATATTTTTCGTGGAATATGCATGGGTTGGATGTTCCTTGGCCATTTATTAGAATGGTGGATAAGACCAGAATATGCATATGTAACTAATTTTGCTCATGTAATTTTAGACTCAGTAGGAGCTTCTGGTTTTATATTTATTTCTGGTGTAAGTATCGCATTGTCTTACCAGAATAGGATTTATAAGATAGAAGTTTTGAAAGAGTTTACAAAATCACGGGTAAGAAATTCTTACCTTTTACGAGCATTATTTTTGCTATTTATAGCATTAATCTATAATCTATCTATCGCTTTAACTATAAATGATCTATCTTATATCTGGTCATGGTTTGTACTTTTAACGGCCTCTATCTCATTATTAATTGCTTGGCCTCTTTTAAAATTACCAAAATATATCCGGATTGGAATTGGTGTATCTATATGGATCTTAAATCAATTTTTATTTGGATTCTTGGTAACGTATAATGGGCAGGTGAATATCTTTGGATTTTTTTTTAATTTGTTTTATAACAAACCTCATCTTGACCCCATATTAACTTTTTTTCCATTCTTTTTGTTTGGAACTGTAATAGGTGATTTAATTTCGAATTTAAAATTTGATGATTCTGAACTTAGCAGAAAGAAAACAATTAGAAATATAAAAAAATATACAATTTTAGGTCCAATTTTGATTGTTATTGGTGTTTTTCTTTGGTTTCCTGATTTTTTAGTAAGGAGTTCTCTGTCTTGGTCAATCTACTCGTTAGGAATTCAGTTGACATTATTGATGATTTTATTCATTTTTGAAATTCTTTTTGGGAAAAATGTCAAAAAAAATTATAAGTTCTTGTTTTATTTTTCATATTATTCTTTCACAGTATATTTAACCCATAGCTTGTTATATTTTCTTTTTTTAAAACAATTGGATTATGTCAGCATTTGGTTTGCAATTCTAATTACTTTCTTAATGTTTGGCATGCTTTTAAGAATAATTTATCGCCATTGGAAAGAAAAATTCTCACTTAAAATCCAGTTAGGAAGAATGAGTTCTTTTTTAGCTGATAAATTAGAGATGAGAAGAAAAGACATCAAAAATTAGGATTAAAAATGAGAGAAAGATTAGATATTCTATTAGTAGAAAGACGTCTTGTCGAAAGCAGGACTAAAGGACATTGGCTAATCAAAAATGGGTATGTTTTAGTAAATAATGAAAAAATATACAAACCAGGTAAAAAAATAGATAATAACGTTAAAATTGAACTATTAAAGCAATTTCCTTATGTTGGTATGGGAGGTTTGAAATTAGAATTTGCTTTAGAAAAATTCTTTATTCAAGTAAAAGAAAAAATATGTGCAGATCTGGGAGCTTCGGTTGGAGGATTTACAGATTGTTTATTAAAATATGGTGCGAAAAAGGTATATTCTATTGATACTGCTTCTGGGTTTCTTCATCCGTCTTTAAAATGTCAAAATGAAAAGGTTATTGATTTATCTGGAGTTGATGTCCGATTATTAGATAAACTAAACGACCAAGTAGAAATTGTAGTAATTGACATCACTTTTGCTTCATTAAAAGACATATTACCAAACACCAGAAAATATTTGAAAGAGGATGGAGATATAATTGTTCTCGTGAAACCTATTTTCGAATTGGATTTTGAAAGTGTTGATAAATTTGAAATAATATCAGACAAACTCCGTCTTAAACAGATTTTAGGTGAGCTAATTGAATGGGGATTCACCCATAATTTTTATCCTCAAAATATAATAAAATCTTCATTATTAGGTAAAGGTGGTTCAATAGAATACTTCATTCATTTTAAAATTTTGAAAAGATATTTAATAAACAAAGAAATAATCAATGAAAAGATTAAATCACTTTTTCGGGATAATTAAGGAACATCTTACCCCACTCTGTCTTATTAAATTCTTTAATTCGCTTCTTGCCAATTGTTGGGTACCAAAACATGTCATGATATATCAATGAAGCTAAAATAGGAAAAGTCATGAATATCTTATTTCTCATCAAAGGATTTAAAAATTTAAGTGAACCTTTACGAACCATTTGATCTCCCCATATAACCAGGCTTCTTTTTACTTTAAAATTCCAATTAATAGATGATACATCTTCTCCAATTATCTCGATTTGATCAAAATCTCCACATCCTAAACCCTCGTCATGAGCTAATTTTATTGCAGGCAATTTCATTGGATCAAATCCCAGCATTTTTGATACGACCGTATCTACAGCTACTTGATCATATCCCGCAAGGAGATAATTCTTAATTCGAGGAATCATTGTTCTAGGACCTGCACCATCACCACAAACAGTACCATCAACAATCGCTAGAGTTTGAGGATGAATTTGTTTTTGTACGATTAACAGATCTACTAATACTTCCGATATAAATTGATGACTATAGTGACGTCTTTTTGTTAGTAAACCTCCAAATGCATTTTTCATTGCACACGTGATACCTCCGTGGATCATCTCATCACTTGTTTGTTTTAAATCTCCACCGATTGCTCCAGTATGGCCATGTGTTTTCATAGTGGGTAAATGAATGATAGGCTTGCCAAGGTAAAACTCCGGGATCTTAAAACCATCAGGGAATATCTTAGAATCTAGTACGTGCAATTTTTTATTTTTCAAATTGATAAACTTTGGTCTCAAAGATTCATAGGAAACGAAAGGTATCCGGGTTAAAGGCACAAACCATGCACCATATTTCTTAATTATAGGGCCCCAGCGATTTCCTCTCAATCCTTTCGCGATGTTTGTGACTACGGTTCTATTCTCAGCAGTAAAAAGATTTTTAGGATCAAATCCATCTTCCACTATCGCCTTCAATACACCTTCTAATTGCCATGGTGTACTTGAGCAAGAAGGGAAGAATTTTGACCAACTCAGATTTAATTTGAGAATAATTTTCTCATTAATACTAAAGGAATCTTTATATCGAGTTAAGTGCATTAACTTCTTATAATCTTCAAGAATGGTTTTCGAGGTTGTTTTAATCACGAAAATTTGAGATTTATTACGAGTCATTAATAAGATAAAGTACGCTACTTTATTTTTAATTTCATTTTAACTTGATTAATTAATATAATAAAAATAATAAAAAATAGTAAATAAAATTCAAAGGTAATTAGTCAGAAATATATTTCATTCCATCATATGATTTTTCTTTATCAGAGAGTGGATTGCAATACATGTAATGATCTCCACCGAGATCGACTCTTTTGGGAACATCAATTCCGCATCCTTCATGTTTATTTATTTCATAGCATCTTGGGTGAAATGTACATCCTGATGGGGGATTTATTGGGCTAGGCACATCGCCTTCCAAGATGATTCGATTTTTCTTGGAACTGGGATCAAAAGTTGGTCTAGCAGATAATAATGCCTTAGTATAAGGGTGAGTTGGATTATAAAATACTTCTTCAACCTGTCCACCTTCCACGAATTTTCCCAAATACATTACTTCAATCCGATTAGCGATATGTTGAACTACAGTTAGATCATGAGTAATAAATAGATAGCAAAATTCGAATCGGTTCTGAAGATCTTTTAACAAGTTTAAAATTTGAGCTTGTACAGATACATCCAAAGCGGAGGTAGGTTCATCTAATATCATGATTTCAGGATTGCATGCTAAAGCCCGAGCGATTACAATGCGCTGTTTTTGACCTCCTGAGAACTCGTGTGGAAATCTATCTAAATGTTCTGCTTTCATTGAAACTGTTTCAAGTAGTTCCAGTACTCTTTTTCGAATTTCACTTCGTTTTTTCATCCCCATTAATAATCTAAGAGGTTCGCCTATAACATTTACAATCTTCCATCTTGGATTCAAAGAAGAATCGGGGTCTTGAAAAACCATTTGAATTTTCTTCCTTAATTCTGTGTTAAATACTTGAGTAGTTTGATAATCAGCATCATGGCGAGTTCTTAAATATTTAATTTTTTGCCCTAGAGATCTAGGCTGAATTATTGGGTTACCCTTAAAATAAATTTCCCCTGATGTAGCAGGAACCAAGTTCAAAAGAGTATTTCCAATAGTGGTTTTACCGCATCCACTTTCACCCACTAGCCCAAGAGTTTCCTTTCTCCGAAGATCAAATGATACACCATCAACCGCCATTACATCTCCAATCCTTCTTTTAAACACTCCTCCATAAAGGGGATAATAGGTCCGAAGATTTCTTACTGAAATTATGGCATCTTCAGGGATATCATCATTTTCGGGAAAGCTATTAGTTTTTTCTACTTCTGTCATTTTTATCATTATTCATTTCTTATTTAAATTCGAAAAGATATTGTACTTTCTACTTCTTTCCATTCATATTTAGGAGAATCTTTATGTTCTGGATCATATAAATGGCATGCAACAAAATATTTATCGCTAATCTCATTGAGTTTAGGTTTAATTTTATCACAGATTTCAAGTCGGGAATCACAACGTGGATGAAATCTACACCCTGAGGGGGGATATATTAAATTAGGAACCATTCCTCTTATAGTTTTAAGTTTTTTGTTCTTCATCTCTATACTTGGGATTGCGCCTATTAGTCCCATTGTATAAGGATGCCTTGGTTTCTTAAATAAATCTTCCGCAGTAGCGTATTCTACAATATTCCCGCTATACATCACTGCAACTCTATTGCATAATTCTGCAATAATCCCTAGATCATGAGTAATTAATAGAATTGAAGTCTTAAACTTATTTTTTAATGATTGCATTAGATCTATAATTTGTGCTTGAATTGTTACATCTAAAGCGGTTGTTGGTTCATCTGCGATTAACAGTGCAGGATTACATGATAGAGCCATTGCGATCATGACTCTCTGTCTCATTCCACCACTTAATTCATGAGGATAACGCTTGAGAATAGATCTTGAATCAGCTATACCTACTTCTTTAATAATCTTTGCGGAGAAATCGCTTAACACATCTTTTAAAACGGGAACGTGAGCATTTTCCTTTTTAATTTGTTCTATTTGTTGTTCTAGATCTTCTTTTTCTTTTTCATTTAATCTCTCTTCATTCTCTTTCAATTCTTTTTTTAAATTCTTTGCTTCTTCGAGTTTTTTCTTTCTTTCAAGTAACATGCGATCTAATTCGGCTTTTATTATATCACGTTGATGCAATAAAAAGATTTCCCCTACTTGAGTCCCAACTGTCATAACAGGGTTGAGAGAATTGAGTGGATCTTGAAAAATCATTGTAATCTCTTTTCCGCGAAATTCTCTCATTTCTTTTTTGTCTAATTGGACCAAATCTTGACCTTTAAATAAAATTTGGCCTTCAAGTATCTTTCCAGGTGCTCTAACTAAATTTAATATTGATAACGCAGTAACCGATTTTCCACAACCCGTTTCTCCTACTAAACCGATTACCTCATCTTCATAAATATCGAAAGAGGCACCATCAACTGCTTTCACTATTCCTTCTTCTGTATAAAAATATGTTTTTAAATTTTTGATTTGGATTAATTTTCCATCATTATTTGAGTTATCGACATTTGATACGTCTTCGTTTTCTATCATCCTATTATAATCTCCATTTTCAGGTTTATATTTAAAAAAAAATAATTATTGATCCCCTATAAGTTTTTTAATCGAGGATCTAAAGCATCCCGTAAGCCATCACCTAACAACATAAAGCCTAAAACAGCTAGTAGTATGAAGAGACCAGCCCACAGTGAAGCCCAAGGAGCAGTATAGAGAAATTGTCGACCGACAGCAATCTCATTTCCCCAATCAATCATTCTATAATCACTGAAACCTAAGAATGAAAGTCCAGCTAGGCTTAATATTATTCCACCTATATCAAAAGTAACTGATATTATTATTGGTTGTATTACATTGGGTAAAATATGCTTAAACATTATTCTTGCGTTCCCTGCTCCAGATACTCTGGCGGCTTGTATGTAGGGTAACTCTTTAGCTTGTAATACATTACCCCTAATTAGGCGAGAATAATACGGGATACCAAGAATACCCCAAGCAAGCATAATATATTCGATTTGGGGTCCAGTGTTAAAAGCATTACCTAAAACCGCCACAAAAACCAACGCAAGAATTAGAGCAGGAAATGCTAGAAAAATATCTATTATTCTCATAATTAGCGCGTCAATCCATCCTCCGTAATATGCGGCAATAACACCTATCATAACTCCAAAAATAACACTCATACCAATAGCTGGAAGTGCGACCGTTAACGAAGTTCTAGCTCCAAAAATTAATCTTGCAAGGACATCCCGTCCAAATTTGGTTGTTCCTAAGGGATGTAGTGCGTTTGGAGCCTCCCAATCATTTGAATATAGACCAAGCACCTCGTCAAAGGTATAAGTTGAAATCCAATGTGGGAACACTGCCAATGTAGCTACAAAAAACACTAATAAGATACCGGTTATGGTTAAAACGGATTTTAATCGTCTGATAAACTTTCTTTTACTTTTAGTCATTTCATACTCGGTTTCTCTTATCGTTAAATCGTCTAATCGAGATGCTGGAATGAAAAGAAATTTAAGGTTTTGAGTAAACCACTTTAAAATCCTTTTAGAAACTACCTTAAAGCTATCTTGTTGTCCTTCTTCTTCATAAGTTTCATAAATAATTTCTTTTTGCATATTTTTTCACCTTTTTAAACATTTAATATCTTATTCTTGGGTCTAATATACCATATATTACATCTGTGATTAAATTGACAGCAATAAATATTATTGCAAAGAAAAATACCATCCCATTTAACACCCAATAATCACTATTTCGAATGGCCAAAACCAATAATTCACCTATTCCTGCTAATCCAAATGTGGTTTCAGTAAGGACAGCACCTGTCAACAACCCCCCGAAGCCTAAACCAATTATCGTGACTGTCGGAATCATCGCATTTTTTTTTGCATGGGTATTAATGACATCCTTTTCTTTACATCCTTTGGCACGAGCGGTTCTTATGTAGTCTTGTTCTAAAACTTCAAGCATGCTCGAGCGAGTTTGTCTTACTATTCCGGCTAAAGATATGAAAGCTAAACAAAACACCGGTAATACTAAATGGAACAAATAATCTGGAATCATATAAAGTTCTCCCGAGAGTAATGCATCAATCATTCTAAACCCAGTTACAAAAGGAGGATCAGTAAAAGTCGCAGTTTTAAACCCGGTTGTGGGAAAAATCGCTTGATCATCTATTCGAATTGTATATCCTAAGGTGTATTGGAGTAGCATACCAAGAAAAAATACAGGCAATGCCACACCAAGCAGTGTAATACCTCTAGCAATTGTATCCTTCGCTTTATTTCTATGAGTTGCGGAAATAACACCCGTTTTAATTCCAATTATTGCTGCAATTATCATCGCAAAAATAGCAATATCTGCAGTTCGGGGTAATCTTTGCATAATTAACTCCCAAACGGGCATGCGATTTGCGATTGATAATGATAAACCCCAATTACCTACCAGTATATCTCCAAGGTACCGGAAATATTGGATAATAATTGGATCATTTAGTCCTAATGATTGTTTTATTTGTTCATATACAACCCAGTTAATGTGACCTTCGGGCATGTATGCTAATACAGGATCACCCGGCATAAATCTTGATAGTACAAATGTTAAAGTTATTACACCAAAAAGAACCGGAACAGCTACCAATAGCCTTTTTATAATATATTTTAATAAACTCATTTTTCTTAACCTCTAATTATTATTTCATTTAAGTTTTTAATTTAAACCTCAATATTTTTTGCTCGTGAAATAAATGCATCGTACTTTATTCTTGCTATTGCAGCGAGGATGGCAATAAAAACATTTAGACCTAATAAAACTAATATAGTAATATAGCTCTCTATTCTCAAAAAATAGGCCCCTATAATGGTGATATCAAACGATTCCATTATAAACCAATACCAAATCCATGATTGCACTATAATAAAGGGAACGAGCCATATGCTATTTCGAATTCCATATTCAAAAAACTTTTCTCTAAACGCCATAAGAAATACAATCGCTGCAAGAATAATCGCAGAGAGAAAGGATGTAGGATGAAACAATACCTGATATAAAAATAAAACCCCATCTCCAATAC
>JAGXNQ010000010.1:17532-18940 GCA_019894955.1 Promethearchaeota archaeon
TTTTTTTGGTAAAAGTTCGATAAATAACCAAAAAATACGAAATGTATTAATAACAATGCTAGAATGAAATTTGTCTGTCGAGCAAATTCAATTTTTTTAAATTTCATAAAATCTATCTCATCTCAATATATGTTTAATTTCTGTAGTATTTGTTCTAAATTAAGATCTTTTAGGTTCTTCTCGTTTGAATTAGTTCTATTATTTTCAATAGTTGATCTTATATTTATTATTTCATTGTGCTGGTAAACTTTTAAATCTATCGAATCAGCGTCCTCTAAGGTCTTCTTATTGTAATAAAAACTATCTAATAAATCATCATAAATTAAATATGGTACAAAACCCATTTCATGGGTTTTATTTGTAGTTAAATCATTTACGGGCATTTTAATTACTAAAGGGTAATATTTTTGGTTATTTTCTAAATATAATTTTTCAATTTCAATTTTGTTACCTTTTTTAATAAAAAAGATGTTCCTTTCAATCTTCTTTCGAAAGTATTTAATAATAGAATCACAATAATGGATTAAAATATTTTTATAATCGTCTCTATCCTGGAAAGGATCGAGGTTATTCTTGTCAATATGAAAAAAGCATTTAAGAAACTGGGAGTTGATATAAGTGAAAGATTCAACCAAATCAGGATTAAAGGCTGAAATATTGATTGATGCATTCCACCATTTTCTTATTTTATCGTCATCTAAATGTCTTAAGGTTATTTCTTTTTGTTTTAAACGGGCATAACCGATAAAATTTTTGACCCCTATTGTGTAAAAAAGATTAAAATTGATGCTTAAATTAAGTCTATTAGACAATTTCTCTAATTTTTCTCGATTGGGAATGATAAATAATGTTGGCTTTCCATTAGTTAATTTATCAATTCTCATGGGAATTGGAAGAATTGGTATTTGAAATACCTCAGTAGGAAAAATATCAAAATAAAATCCCACGGGAGCTATATCGCTTTTAAAGGTTCTTAGTTTAGTTGAATATTTATTATATGATTTGAAGAAAATCATGATGATAATACAATGGATCTCAAGATGATTTAAAAAGATGATATAAAATAAAAAGATGATATAAAAAAAAAGATATTATTTATTTATTTATTATTTTTGTATTTAACCTCTTTAAGGTGTTGGTGTAAATGGAGGATAAAGACCTCTGTACACTGGATAGATTCTTAAAGCGCCCATAGCATTATAAGGTACATTATAGAGATTTGATGCGTGTGCGTAAGTAGATTTCGAATGATAGAGAGGAGCATGGAATTGCATTCTTGCCAAATACCCTTGAATGTTTTTATAGATGGTGTTTCTGGCAGCTTCATTTGTTTCTCCTAAAGCTGAGGCCATCATGACATTTAAGTGGCCATCGTCAACTTGAGCAGAGTTTGAACTGGATGCGGGGT
>JAGXNQ010000010.1:18950-29017 GCA_019894955.1 Promethearchaeota archaeon
TTGTAAGGATCAAGATAATCTGGAGCCCATCCGATAGCGTACACACCTAAGTGATCATAATCATCATATAGGTAGGTAAGGAATTCAGAGAAAGTTACTCCATCATCCACTACAGCAACACCAATTAGATTAAACCAACTGGTTATTGCAACTTGATAGTCTTCTCTAAATTGATTTCCTGTATTATAAGTGTGCGTAACTGTTAACAACGGAGTTGCAGCTGCTAAATCAGTCCAATCTTCGTCATCGTTTACATCTAAAGTAGTAGCAAGATCCATAGCTTGAATAATATCACGCGCTGCGACAACATCATGGTCAATAGCATAGGGTCCTGTGGGAACAGAATCGTTATAGGCACCACCAAAACCGGGTGAAATTGCTGAGTAAGCTCTAAAAGCATTCCCTAATCTTAAAACATCAATTACATAAGAATAGTTGATTGCAAAAGCCATTGCTTGTCTCCAGGTTGCATTATATTTATTATTGTTGATTCCCATATATTGATATACCAAACTTGGTTTACCAGTATCAACAGTAAAGTACTTAACTGTAAGTTTAGGATCAGCAACATAAAGTGCTAGATTTTGATCTGCAGCCATTGCGTTCCAATCAACTGTATAACCAAGAAATGCATTGTGGGCAGTAGTTACATCACTATAGATAGCGTAGATTACCCCTGGGAAGTTAGCAGGTTCCATCCAATATGCATCATTGCGTGCAAACCTTACTTCCACACCAGGAACGTAATTAACATACTCAAAAGGTCCGGTTCCAACTAGATGACCAGTAGTAAGATCAATGAAAGTTGTCGCGTCAGACGCATGAGCGGTGGGAGAAATCATTCCCGCGTTAATGTAAGTTAAAGTGCTCAAGAAAGGTGCATAAGGAGCAGGAAGAGTAATAGTGATATTGTGTGTACCAACGGTCGCGACGCTAGAAATAATAGGAGTTACTCCGTCAGGGAACATCCATAAGGATTGAGTTTGAGCGACTGTAGAAGGATTGGTTCCAGTACAGTTTGTAAGGTAGAGTAGTCTGTCTAAATTCCATTTTGCTGCTGCTGCATTAAAAGGAGTTCCATCATGGAAAAGAATACCTTCCCTAAGTTGAATCTGAAGATGGGTAGTATCGGTCCAATAATAGGAGTAGGCAAGTAGGTTAATTCTAGGTAAATCTACATTTGTTAAATCGTAAAAAAACAGATTTTCAACCACTTGTTCTAATACATCATTGGACGCGCTATCCCACGCATCAACAATTTCTAATGTGTCTGGACCAGCACTCGTTGCTCTCACAAGATAGTCAGTCGTGTCTGGAGCTACTTGAGGTTCTTGGATTAATGCAAGAATTATATTACCTACACCAGATGCTACTAATGCTACAATAAGAATCGTAATTGCTATATTTTTTTTTTCCAACTTTTAATCACATTTATTTTTTTTAATTTTTTTAGAAAGATTTGTTGTTAAATATCTTCTTAAACTCGTAAACTTATAAAATTTATCATTTTAATTTTCTGAGTTTTGGATATCTATAAAAAGACATTACTACCTAAAAGCTTTCATCATTTATATATACATTTAATTTGATAGCTCTATTTTATGAGCAATAGCTTTCTCAAAATTTAGAGATAGTGGAAAATATAAGCCAACAATTTAAAATTTTCTCCTATAATCATAAACTACTAAAGAAAGAGATAATTTGTTCGAAATAAAATGTTATAAAAATGGTAGCCAAGAAGATAAATCCCGCTATTAAAATACTTTTATCAAGAAAAGCGCGTTCGGGACGGCGAGCAATTTCTGGTTTCGCTGATGTTAAATATGTATATCGCATGATGATATAAAATAGTATTGGTATGGTAAAAATTGCACTATATTCCCATAAATTTACGCTTTCTTGCTCAAATAAATTAAATTTCAAGATAAGATATAAGGAATATGTCATAAACAAAGATCCGGCAATCATCACATGAAATTGATCTAATAATTTAATAGAATATTGATCATATACCTTTTTGTGTTCGATTGCTTTATCTTTACCGAGAAATTGGAGATCTCCCTTGCGTTTTGCGATACTTAAAAACATTGCAATTTCAAATATAACAAGAAAAAGCCACGCAGATATAAATTCTTCTATTATCATGCATCCTGCCAAAGCTCTCCATAAATAACCTGTTGATAAAATCAGTATGTCTATAAACGCATAATTTTTAAGAAAATGATTATAGACTTGACCTGTTATTACAATGAGTATGATCATGAGCGCAAAGTCCCAATTTGGAATTAAAAAGAGGAGTGACATGACTGTGATGGCAATTAAAACGATTAATACCGCAACAGCAAAATAAATAGATAAATCTCCTGAAGCAAGGGGTTTTTTCTTTAATTTTTCAGTATGTTTTTTATCATATTCAATATCGATGATATCATTGATTATATAATTAAATGATGAGGTGCAACATAACAAAATAAAACCAAAAATGAGAGGGATGTATAGAGAAAAATCGAAGAGCCTTTTACTAAAAAAAATACTAACAAAGATTAAGACGTTTTTATAGTATTGTCTTACCCTTAGTAGAGTTATAATGTTTCTGATTTTATTAGCCATATTAAACACTAAAAAAAAAGCATTTAAATTAAACTTTATTAAGGTAAAAAATTTTATCGGGTTTCAATTTTTTCATGATTTTATAGCCGAATTTATTGATTAAGCTAGTTTCAGATTTTTTTGATACTGTTCCAGTATTACACTCAAAAGACAAATAGTCAATCGTTTTGTAGGGAATTTTAACTTCTTTTTTGAAAATATTTCTAATTAGCAAAAATTCCTCATTATCATTTTCTTTATTAATTGGTATGGATTCATCGTTCACTTCACCTAATTTAATATCGAGTAAATACCCTATTTCTACGTTATTTACTGGTTTTTTCAATGATATTAATGTTCTTATCTCATTTTGCTTGAGCCATTTCAGGATTTTGAATTCTGACATTCTAAAGCTTTTTGTTTTGCTTATAATTAGGTATACATTTTTTGGTTTAATTATTAATTCCGTGAGCTTATAATCATTTTTAAGAGTAGATTCAATATCTTGGAATTCTAGTGAAAAATCGTCTAACTTCATAGCTGGAGTGATTGATGTGCATTTAGTTATTTTCAGAACTCCTCTCTCTTTAAAAAATATGACAGAATTATAGAAATCATTTATAATGTCAACCGATAGGGGTAATTTAAGCTTACCAATCTCTTTTTTCTCTTTAATTTCTTTAGAGATTAAATTATTTTCTTTGTCGAGAAAATTTACGACTCCGTTTTTTTTATCCTCATTGATTTTTAACTCTTGTAATTTGAGGGGTGAATTTTTATCCATAAAGTAAGTCCCATTAAATATGATTCTTTTTTCAGTAAATTGGGAAGATTCTAACGATTTTCTTTGGTTACTTTCTTGCTCTATGACAATATAGCGATCCGGATCACAAATATCATCGACAAATTCTACATCTTCTAATTTTCCAACAATGATTTCATTTGTAATTTTATTTTTATACATGTAATCATTTCCTATTTCATATTTAAATAATTCTTTACGTTTTAATCCACTTAAATAGGTTGACACACTACTTATCTCAAATAATTCCATAAATTTCTGGTTAGCTAATTTTTTAAATTCATTGTCAGCTATTCTAAATTTTTCTGTATATTTTTTCCTTGTTTTTTTTCTCAAGCAAAGAAAGGGTAATATCGCCTCTTTCATGGGTTTTAACTTATCATCTAATAAAGCTGCTAATCGAAAATAACTTGGAGGATGTGAATTTAATATATTTCCGAGGAGTGATGATCTAGATGGTCTTATCATAGAATTATGCAAATACTGTGCTGTTTCCATGTAGTTCAATAATTGATTGTCCTTATTTATTTTTTCATCACACAACAACATTGTATTTAATCCAATTTCTCTTCCAGTAGCGTAAAAACTTTCTAGGTTATAGAGAGCTTTAGCTAATTCTTTAGTATAACCTATCTTCTTGGACTTCAAATCAGCTTTCCCTTCCAAATATCTTACAAATATGTAAAGGATGATGTATATTCCCAAATTTAATAAAATAAAACCTAACAAGGGAATACTCGGATTTCCAAATGTATAATCATATATTGTTGCTGGAATGCCTAGTATCATTCGAATTACTAAATCTAAGGATGTTATTAGAGTTAGTATGAGAGTGTGTTTTCCTTTAGAATGGGCTAATTCATGGGCAATTATCCCTTTCATTTCGTCTTCAGGAATCTCGTTATAATCTTCAGCGATTATGGCAATTCTTTTATCAAAAATTGAACCATAAGCCATTGCATTCAAGATAGGATATTTACCAAATCCTACTTTTACTTTTCCTTTGATCTCCATTCTTTCTTTTACATCATTAACCAAAGACACTAGAGTGTCATTTTTTACCCGCTTAATTCCAAGCATTTTATCTAATATTGGACCCGAAATAAAATACACTAACCAGTTCACCAATATTAAAATAAAATATATATTAAGAAAGAACTCTAAAAGATTGAAATTAATCAAATTTAAAGGACCATATCGTATAAATTTAAATGGAGTGTATTGGTCTATAAAAGCAACTGCTAACCATGCTATTATGTATAAAAAAAGGGTTAAATACTCAGGCGACATAAACCGCCATACTATGATGTATTTTCGTCCAAATAATATAAATCCCAATCCTAGGATAATCCAAAAAGAAAAAGCAAATGTAGTATTAAGAAAAAATGGATTAGAAAGATAGGTAGATATTATCCCTGCAATGAATATAATATTGTAGGTTACCAACGAGATAATTAAGATTTTATTCAAAACGGGATAATCTTTTAGTTCATATATTCCAAACCATAAATAAATTGAAAATGCACCCATTATGGATGTCATCATATCTTTCGAAAGAAATAAAATCACAAAAAAGAAGAAAAAAATCGCTACAATGTCACTTAGATCGCTCCTCTTTCCATCTTTGGCGAATCTATGAAATTCTTGAACAGTAAACATAAATAAAATTATTGTTGCCCAAAAAGTCCAATCGATGAGGACTTGAATTGAATCAGGAAATATTATCAGGAAAAATGATAAAAATATGCTAATAGATATTAAAATATAAGAGTAAAATAATACAAATCTTTGAGCTTTTTTCATATAAACTCACTATCCTTTAAATTTATGAATATTATTTAAAATATAAATCCCCTAAAATTATTTACTCTAATATTGAATGCAATAATTAGGGTGATTCATGTGAAAGTTTTATCGGTATTTACAGAATTTTATGAGTGAGATATTTTAAACTAAACTGAAAATAGTTTAAACTATACTGGAACAAATAAGAGGGAATATATTGAAATTATATCTCCATTCAATTGTTATTTTAATATTCTGATAAAATTATTAATACTAATATAAAATTAAGAATTTAGTTTTACATTTTTCTTGATTCCTTTTGGAAATATTGGATAGTAATATAATACCATAATCCTAGGCATGGAATTACGAGTACTAGAGAGATAATGATATTAGTAGGAAGTAGGGCCCCGAATAAGACTATATTGGTAAAATTTATTGGCATTATCACTAATTCAATAAAATATAATAACAGATATCCTCCAATCATTACAATTATCATGATCGAGATTGTCCCTCTAATTCTTGGAAAGAAAATAAGAAGAATTAAAGAAAATACGACTAAAAAAGGTATAAAATATACCAAAAGTACTATGTTTATTGTGTTTACCGTCATTGACATCATTAAAGTAGTAAAAATAGCAAAAAAACCACAGATGATTGAAATAGCAAAAAAGTTTTTAACCAATTCTGGCTCCTTAAGTGGACCTCTGGCCAGAAGTAACCGAGGTAATGTTAATGCCGCTTTTTTATTACTTGCGGCTTTTATTCTATCATCCTCTAGAAGAATAATGTCATTCCTATCTTCCTGAATTTCTGAACTTTCGAAGAATCCCCTAACAGAATAAAGCACATAAAAGCTATTAAATACATGAATTAAAAGAGCACAAAATACTGCTGCTTCTAAAGATCCAAATAATGCAACCCCCGCTAATATTGTTCCCATACTTAGAGTTCCTACATCTCCGGGAAAAATTTTGGCAGGATATTTATTATAATGAAAAAACGGTATTAAAACAGCAATTCCAGTTGTAGTGAATAATATCGCTTCTGCTGAATTCCATATTAATCCACATATAAATAAAGATATTAATGCAATCAGACACGTACCTGAGCCTTCTCCATTATATCCTTCTAACATATTGACCGTATTTCCAAAAACGGCTACAATTAATGGCGCTAATAAGGGATAAATTATATTTAACCTTAATTGTCCTAAAAATGGAATAGTAGGAGATTCAATATTGATAAAACCAAAGAAGTTTGCTATAAAAATTAACGATCCCGTAAATAGAATTAAGATAATTTTATATCTAGATCTGAGTTTAATGCGATCATCCAAATACCCAATAATCCCAGATAAAATTACGGACACAAGTAATACAAAAACTTCATTTGAAAATAGAGGGAAAGCAAAAATTAACAAAATAGAGGTAAATGAATAACCGATTACGATGCTTATACCTCCTGATTCAGCTACTTGAGGTTTACTATTTTTATGTATGTCATATCCAATATAATTCTTCTTTATCATCAACTTTATGATATGGGGAATTATAAAGTAGGTGAATAATATTCCTATAATAAAAATTGCAATTAGTAAAATAATTTCAGAAAAACCCCAATTTAGTTCAGTTAGCATCATAATAATTCCCTAAATAACTTGACTGTCAACACAGCTAAAAAGTAAAGTATTTTCTAAAATATAACATTTTATTTTTATTGATCAATTGTAGCTAATAATTTGACAAGGAGAAAAATTTGAATAGCCCGGCACGGATATTCGACTAATGAAAAACTTCATCAGTTTTCGAACCGTGGTCACGGGGTTCAAGGCCCCAGATGCTTGGCCACTACACCACCGGGCTATTGTATATTACTTATTTTTTTAAAGATTATAAGGTTGGAGATTTTGTTTAAAAAATTCTGGATCAAATAAATTTTTATGGTTTTTTAGGAATTGAAGATCGTTTTCTTCATTCCTATATTCATCTGGTAGCATTTGTGGTATACTTTCTACTATGGGAAACCAACGTAAACATTCCTCACAAAACAATAATCCTGAATCGATTTCAGTATCAAGCTTAAATTTATTAATTAGATATAGTTCAGGTAAAATTTCCTCAATTTCAGCCAAACTTAAATGTTCTTCACTCAAATTACTTAGTTTCTCCATTACTTGTGTATTAAGGATCTTAAGACATTTTACTACTGAGGTGAGCTCTGTTTTATCAATGAAGTTAGATAATTCCATGAGACTTGTTTTCATAAGATTTAAATATTCAGAAAAAGAAATCTTTTTTATACTTATTCCATCCTTGATGAAAAAGTTGTCCTCATGCTTAATTATATCAATGAGCTCCTCTCTCTTGATTGTATCCAAATTTCTATTTTCATAAACATCTAAAAACTGAATAAATTCATTTTCAGTAGTTTCAAAAGAAAAAATATATAATTTTAAGGGAAAATGCTTATCAATCGGACACGCTAAAATATCGAATAACCATGGTTTCATAATCTAATCTATAATCCTATTAAAATAAAAATTAATTAAAAAAGATACTACAATAAGTAGCTTCTTAATTGTTGGATATATTTGTCTATTGTTCTATCAATTTTCTTTTTTCTACGTAGGAAATCATCAGAAAGTTTTTGATATGCCGCACGAGAAGGTAATTTTCCTCTTTTATAACGTGTATCAAGAAGATTAATGCTGTCGTCTACACTAACTCGTTCAGCATCGAGTACATCTAGTTTTTTAATGATACTTCCAAAGATCTCACTATTTTCTATTAGCATTTTTGAGAAGGGGATAATTTCTTGTTTAAGTTGCTCGATTTTAGAGTTATTCTTAGTTACAATGTTATTATAAGATTTTTTAGCCATTTTTTTCCTTTTAGCTTCTTCCTCCGCTTTTCTAATTTCAAGAATTAATGCATTCTTTTCTTCATATAACGAACAAAATTCTCGGATTTCGCTAACAGGGATTGATTCTGCATTAAATAACGCCAAATACCCTTCTTTATTCCTAGTTTTTACAAGAACAACGAATATTGATAGTATCGAGGCTATTAACAAAATAAATGTTATTGGTCTAACCAGTAGATCGAAATAATTCAGAGTAAATGTGAAAAGTATTATTTTTTCTTCAAAAGGACTAATATCTTCCGAAGTATACATAAGTATTTTGGACCCACTCACTTGATCGATACCATCAGGAGGACTTGATATGTAATCAATTGTGCTACAACCCTCAATAAAAACCTTAATAATTTGATTTCTGACAAAAAATTCATGTGTTGTTGTAATTAAGTTTAGTTGTATTGATTCTTGGAACCAATTCATTGAGAAATATTCTTCAAAAGGCAAATCATACTCAATTGTATATCTTAGTTTGGAATCAGGATCTAGAGATGCTCTACTAAAATAAAGATTTATTAAAACTTCCTTTTTATTCCCGGAGTCTTCAATAGTTGTTCCTGCCAATTCACCAAGACTATCTGAAACATGTATATTAATTGCATCATTTGGTACTTTTAAGGGTATAATATAGATATTAATGACTCCCACATTTTTTATGACATGATCCTCTTTAACTTTGATTATTCCCCAAGGTGAGATTGCTATTTTGCGAGTAATTAACTCAAATTCCATCTTTGTTGATGAGGGTTCTTTAAATACTATTTTAATTTCCTTATCTGAGCCTAAATTTACTAAAAACGGATCTAAATGCTCTAAGTCAATACTTTGTTCCAAATCATATAGTACAGCATGTCCGAGAGAGATTCCCATTCCAGATATTGGATCATGTGCCAATTCTGTAGAACTTTCCGGCATATTGAAGGAAGATTTAATATCACCTTCTGCTCTGTACGGTATGTATGGAAATAAATTTCCTGCAAAAGTGATATGTTGTTCCACTCCTGTAAAAAGGTAAACTAATTGATCTTTTAATGTAAATCTTATGTTAACGATCCGTGTTTGTTGAGGGAGGAGGGGAGAATCAAAATATATAGTAATTAATTCATATTCATCATAAATGATGGAATTCCGTTCAGTAGCAAGAGCATTATTGGTACTTCCTGTTGCTAGTAGATAGACTAAGTTATCAGAATCATTGAGATGAATTCCCATAAAAATTGATGTTATCGGATTGGAATTTTGATTTAATATCGTAAGTCGATCATTAATATTTACGAGTCCATATCCGCTTATGTTAACGTTATGCTTTATATCCGTTATAAGGATATTCTCAAATCCTTCAAAACTTGCAGATAATCGTAAATTTTCTTCTTTTTCTTGATTCAAATGTGAATATCCTTGAGGAAATCCAATAAATGAAACTATAATCAAGAATACTATTAATCCAGCAAAGATTGCCGAAATTTTCTTTTTATTCATCATTACTAAAAACCATTTCTTTCTTAAATTATCTGAGATAATTTAAATTAATAATAAAAATTTATCATATTTTCTATCACATTTCAAAATAAAACTTAATATAAGTGTAATTTTATTTTAATTTAATAAGAAATTATTCCAGACTAAATTATGCCAAGTCAATCTAGACGGAAAAAAAGAAGAAGTGGTTCTGCACCTATGCCTTTAGGGGGTGCAGGATTAATGCGGTTTTTTGAAGATAGTTCAATAGGTCTTAAAGTAAGTCCTATCAGTACTGTAATAATATCATTAGCGCTGATTATTGTCGTGTTTCTTGGTCACTTAGGGATATTTGAATGGTTTTTTACTCCTGGAGCATGAGAAACATTGCATTTATAAATCTTATCCATTTTTATCCTTACCATGAAAATTTCTGAGTTTCAGGAACTAGTTCGAAATCTCTATTTTAAAAAAGATTCAAAAAGGGGAATCAGTAACACATTTATATGGC
>JAGXNQ010000010.1:29027-36484 GCA_019894955.1 Promethearchaeota archaeon
TAGAAGAAATAGGTGAATTAGCTACATTATTGAATGAAAAATTGATTGACTCTGGTAAAATATCCGATGAATTGGCAGATATTATAGCATGGACTACTTCAATTGCAAATTTACTGGAAATTGATTTAGAAAAAGCTTTAGCTTTCAAATATCCAGATAAATGTAAGAAGTGTAGTGCTAATCCATGTCAGTGTGAAAATTAAATATTTATACGAAGTATAATAGTAATAAGAAAAGATCACACATAGGTGTAAAAAATTAAAAAAATTCATTCTACAGCAAAAGTTCATGAGAGTTCTTTCATTGATGATTATTGTTCAATTGGATCCGGAGTAGTTATTGAAAAAAATGTTTATGTATCTAAAAACACAATAATCCATGGAAAAGCTTTAATTAAGGAAGGAACTTATATTGGGGAAAATTGCATAATAGGTCATCCTCAAAGAGAAGAATTAAAAAAACTTATTAAAAATAATAATTCGGACATTGTTAACACTAATGAGATGATCGAGATCGGTAGAACTTGCACCATAAGAGCGGGAAGTATAATATATTCAGATGTAATTTTGGGAGATAACTGTCAAACTGGTCATAATGTAATGATTCGGGAAAAAACCAAAATTGGTCAAAATTCTCTAATTGGAACTAATGCTGTTATTGACGGGAATGTGGATATTGGTGAGAGTGTGAGTATTCAAACTGGAGTTTATATACCGTTGTTTTGCAAAATTGGTAATAATGTATTTATGGGTCCCTATAGTAAACTAACTAATGATAAATATATGATGCGCAAGAAATTTGATTTAATAGGACCTACAATTGAAGATGAAGTTTCATTGGGGGCTAATTCAGTTATTCTTCCGGGAGTAAAACTAAAAAAAGGAACCGTGGTAGGTGCTGGCTCCATTGTTACAAAGAATACTGAAGAATATGATGTTATAGCTGGAAATCCTGCGAAGAAGATAAAGAATGTGTCAAATTTATAAATCGAAAATGTGATTGAACCTTATGAATAAAAAAATATGGATAGATATTGAAGAACCAAAAACAGGAATTATGTTTAAATCCCTTATCGATAAGTTTCAATCTGAAGGTCTTGAGACACTTATTACTGCAAGAAATTATGATTCCACCTTCCAGATAATGGATGAATTAGGTTATTCATATCAAAAAGTTGGTAGTCATGGTGGAGCGAAATTAGAAAATAAACTAAAAGAATATATTCAACGACTAAACGATTTATTTCCAATAGTAACTAAATTTAATCCCAATTTTTTTGTTACATTCTCTTCTGTTGAAGGTGCAAGGATATCTTACGGTTTGAATATTCCTTCAATTGGTTATAACGATGAACCACGTAATATTCCAGTATGCAAACTTTTATTTCCATTCTTAGATAAAATAATAACTCCAAAATGCGTACCCAAGGAGTGGTATATAAATCTTCACGCTGATCCTGAGAAAATAATCCAATATAATGGCATTGATGAAATCGCCTGGTTATCTGAATATAACCCAAATCCTCAAGTACTGGATAAATTCGATTTAGAACAGGGAAAATTCTTAATTATTAGAAGTGAACCTTCATTTGCAAGCTATTTTGTAGACAAACTAGCTCCAGATCGAACATTAATAAGTGAATTCCTGCCATCTATATACAATGAATTTCCTAATCATAAATATATTGTAATAGTAAGAACTAATGAACAACAAGAGTTTTTAGAAAAGACTCTTTCAGGAATTATTGATAATAAGAATATTATATTAACTAGATTTATGCCAAATATGGTAGATTTATGCTATTATTCAGCTTTAGTAATTAGCGGGGGAGGTACAATAGTACGAGAATCAAGTCTTTTAAAAATCCCAAGTATAGAATATTTTCCTGGAGAAACTGCTCCACAAGAACAATTTTTGATAGAAAATGGATTTCCTCTGCATCACATAAAGAATCCCAACAAATTAATTAAGAAATCATTAGAATATCTTTCGAAAGGTGATTTTAGTGATCGGTTTAATTTATCCTTCAAGAAAAGTATTAGCACTTTTGATAATCCTAATGACATCTGCTTTAATCATGTTATGAACAATATAAATACATAACAAAACTTGCTCTATAGACTCAAAAAATTATAATATACGTCTTCTAATTTTTGTCCAACCGAATCCCAAGAAAATCGTTTAATGTAAGAACTAGATCCTTCTATCATTTTTTCTCTTTTAGTTTCATCATTTATGAGATTAATAATTTCCTTAGCTAGCATATCTGGTCTTTTAGGAGGAACAAATATTGCATTATCTCCTAAAACTTCTTTAAAAACTTTTAGAGATGAACAGATAACTGGTGTACCACATGCAATTGCTTCTATAGGAGTTAGACCAAATCCCTCAGAAGCAAAAGAATAAGTTATGAAAATCTCAGCCATTGAATAATAAATTGGTATTTCATCTGCATTTACAAATCCCGTAAATTTGATATCAGGATATTTTTCTATCCAATCTTCATACGTTTTTTTCATTGAAAAATCTGGTGTCCCTCCTATAACTAACTCAAGATTCTTGATCTGTTGTTTAGCAATTTGAAATGCTTTAATAATATCTGGAACACCCTTATAATTGGCAATACGCCCAATATATAGAAGAGTTGGTCCTTCTAATCCCAATTTTCTCTTCAAAATTTCTGCTTCTGAAGGATATGGGACAAATTTTGATTCTATAGCAGAATATAAATTAAATATTTTATTAATGTTAGTTTTCGGAAAGATTTGCTTAATTTGGTGCCTCACAAAATCAGAACAAGTTGTTATAATTGATGCTCTTTTTATCAGTAGTTTTATCAATTTTTTTTCAATTGGTATTCTTGAAAATTTCGTTTCAATAGGTCCTAGATCATGGATTGTAGATAATATTTTCTTCTGTTTTGAAAATAAAAAGGGTATTAAAGCTTTAGGTCCATTTAAATGAACAATATCAAAATTTGATGATTTCATAATTTTTCTGACTTTAAACATAAATTGAGGGAGCCAGAAATAACTTTTCCTTATCAACTTAACTTGAATAATGTCTGGATCTTTTAACTCGATATTCCATTTTCCAGTAATTACTTTTACATCATGTCCTTGCTTTTTTAGATAGTTATATATTCCCGATATAAATTTTGCCGCTCCATCTTGACTATCAGGAGATATTGTAAGGCTAATCAGGCAGATTTTTAATTTTTTCATGATAAGGAAGAAATATAACTTTCAAGTCAATTGTTCAAAACCATCTTCAGTAATAATTATAGTTTCTTCACTTTGGGCAACATAAGCTCCTTTTTGTTCAGCTAATACATGGTGAACTCTAAGTTTTCCTTGTTGAATAAGTTCTTGTAGTCCAAACGCCACACCCATTCTAAAATCTTTTGCAACCCACCTTTCAGCAAATGGTAAAGTTTTATAGTTCTTATTGACATGGGCTAGAATTTGTTTTGATGTTTTTCTTCTTAATGGTACTCTTCCAACATAAGGATTTAGTTCATAAATATATGAATATTTAGTGTTATGGATGGATCCCTCTCCGGTACTAGCAAATATCTCAACAGCAAATACATCTCCTTCTTCCATTATATCCCCCCCTTGTGAACCCAATTCAGGTAGTTGTTTTTTACCATGGACCGTCCATTGTTCAATTTGATGCCCCCCTAATTCTTTTATTGGGTTATATTTAAAACCTTTTACAATGCTCTCGATTTTTTTCCCAATATCTTTTGTATTAACTTCGGGTTTTGCCATATTTTTTGCCGCTTCTACTGCTACTTCCGTCGCTTGAATGATATTTTCAAGGCGTTCTTCATCATTAAAGCTTATTGAAAAAGCAGTG
Source organism: Promethearchaeota archaeon (assembly GCA_019894955.1). Taxonomy (GTDB): domain Archaea; phylum Asgardarchaeota; class Lokiarchaeia; order Sigyniarchaeales; family SOKP01; genus SOKP01. The sequence continues at coordinate 32,889 of JAGXNQ010000010.1, forward strand.
TCTACAATATAACCATCAATGTGTACACCGAGATCTATTTTAACGATATCTCCTTCTTGAATTGTTAAATTATCATCTTTTATTGGAGACGTGTAGTGTGCAGCTATATTATTTATGCTTATATTGGTAGGGAAAGCCCAATTTCCCCCTAATTCAACTATCTTAGATTCGGAAGATTCAATTAATCCTAGAACTTTAGCTCCTATCTGAATTTGTGGTTTTATAAATTTTTTCGTTTCTTGAGCTATGTTTCCAGCTTTTTTTAAGGATTCAATCTTATGTTGTTTCTCTTCTTCTCCTTGTTCCTTATTTTCTCCACTTTTTTGCTTGTCGGAACTATCTTTCAAATTTTTATTTTCAGTCATTAAAGTAGTAAATGTAAAAATTGATAAAAATATTTTTTAAAAAAGCAATATCAATTTTATTAGATATAGTTAAAAATATATAAAAAAAACATTAATAAATAAATAGTGTTAAGTTTAATAGATAATATAACTTAATGTTCGAATACTCATTTAAGATGTATTGATTATAAGTGCAATTTTAAGAATATTACTTTTCTCATCATAAAAAACAAGGAGGAAGTCAAGAGTGTCAGAAAATATCAGTGAACTAACAGATTTGTTAAGGAAATTATCTGCTGTTAACTCGGATATAGAAGGTTCTGCAATAGTTAGCATCCAAGGATTACCAATTTGTTCAGTCCTAAGTAGAAATGTTAATGATGGGATTGTATCTGCAATGTCGGCCGCTATTCAAAGTGTTTCGGAACGTGCTGTAGAGGAATTAAATCGTGGGGAACTTAAACGAATTTTGATTGAAGGTGTTAATGGAATTATTATATTATCTAAAGCGGGAGAAAATGCAATTTTATGCACTTTATGTGGAGCACAAAGTAGTCTAGGAATGGTTTTCCTAAACATTCAGAGCGTTTCCAACAGAATATCAGCGTTGCTAGACTAGGATAGATTAGGAAAAAAATAACCTCCCTATTTCTCAATTCCCAGTTTGTAACTATCTTTTTATATTTGAAAAATTAGTTTATAAAAAAAAAAAGTTTTATTTATAGAATATTGTTATTCTGAATTCTGATCTCGAGAAGGATGCTTCTCGAGGTAAGAATTAATTAGAGTCATAAGACCGTTTCCAATTCCGCCACCCATAATCCCAAAAATAGCGGCTAAAAATATTATGAGTATCAAAATTAGCCAGCCAAATCCTTCTCCAAAAATTAATGCTCCAATCTGGTCAAGCATAATAGACGCATTTCTTGTAATTACTCCCACTAAAACATAAATCCCCCACGAAAGTGTAACTCCTATAAAACCGCTTAGAACTCCATATTTTAACGATTTATTAAGCATTCCCGCAATAATACCAGGGATTATGACTAATTGCCACATTGGACCTAGTGTTAATAGCATAGTTAGACATAAAACAACGATTACACTTATAAAAAAAGTTCTCCGCTCTATTTCCATTTTTTTAACCTCCTATAGGAAAGAAAAATAATTGAGATTCAATTGAACTAGTTGGAAAGTTATACATTGTATTCGTAAAATATTGAAAGTGGTATTTTCCTTGTAAGAACAGTTGTTCTAATTGATCTGAATAATGCTTTGAGTTTGAAAGACCTCGTTGTCCTGAGGGAATAACGCTTAAAGAGTTATTTAGGTTGCTAAAGTCTATAATTAAGCGTTCAGAGGCTCCACCTCTCGCTACACTAATATCTTCCATATTGTCAAGATTTACTCCAGCTGGATTGATAGTATATCCTTCTCCATCGGCTTCATAAGGTCCTTTACTAAACGGATCTAACTGCGTAAGAGATGTAAAATAAAGCTTATGTAGACTACCCCACCTCCAAGTTGAGGGGTCGTCAGAGCCATAATATATTTCTAACCAATCGATTGTGGCATTTAATGCTTTCATCATGATATCATCTCTAGTTTCGTCCATTGGTGTGGAAACATTATTAAACCAATGAGAAGATTCGTCTTCCTTCATTAAATATTCTAAAACAACTATTCTTGTTCGTGTATTAAAGTCATAAGTTTCTTTTTCGTCATTAAAAGTAAAATCTTCGAAATAATCTCTCCACTTGCGATAAATAGTGGGTGCAGATTCATTTTTATCCATCACAAATTGCCAACTTTCTAATTCTGTAAGAACATTGTTTATTTTTGTAGGAGGTGTAGGACCATAATAGTCATCAATAACTTCAATTAAATCCGGAATGAACGCTCTCGCAGCCGTTGAATTCACATCATTTTGGATGGATTTCATAATTTCAACACTTACTGATCCATCAGCAGCATTAGAAAGCAGCTCATTTATTCTTCTGGCTCTATATCCATCTGCGTATTCATTTTGTAAGAAATAACTATTGTATCCTGGTCCTGCTATGATCTGATTAGCGGAAGCTAAATATTTCTGATTTGGGTTTAGGGAATTAGGCAAATCTTCGAATGGTATGTAACCAATCCATTCTCCTTCCCCATTGGAACCGTTGTATGGAATGGTCCCATTACCAAGATGACCCATTGGAATTTTAGAATCGTCTCGAATTGGAACCTTTCCTGTTGGTCGAATACCAATGTTTCCATCGACATCTGCATAAACTATATTTTGTGCGAGAAGTGTCCAATATTTTGAAGCGTCATCGAAATCAGCTCTATTAGTTGCTCGATCCCATCCATTACCTGCAAGAATGTTGAAAAAATAACCGTTGCTTATCCATTTTGGTGCTAACACTATATCTCCTAAAGATTGAGTCATTCCAAAATTACGTAAGTCACTCAACACAGGTCCGTGAACAGTATGTCTAATAGTAAACTCTACAGGTTCTTGATTTTTAACATTAATGTTATATTTTTGTTCAGTATATGGTGTTGAAGTCCCATTGTAAATATATTGATCTGGCCCGTCTGTGTTATAATAATACCAATCTATAACATCATATCCTGTGTTTGTGAAACCCCAACCAACTCTTTCATTATGACCTACAGCAACACTAGGCATTCCAGGTATTATAAATCCATATACATGAAATCCAGTATCTTCTGCTTTTAAATGTTGTTCATACCATACTCCAGGCATTATCCAACCAAGGTGCATATCGTTGCATAGGATTGGTGAGCCTGTATTGCTTAAAGTACCATTTACAACCCAATTGTTTGAACCAATCATTTGATTTTTTTGGTTTTCCATCAAGGTTTTCTCCGAATCTATTTTTTGGACATTCTCTAGAAAATTTTGAATTTCAGTTTTTAAAGCAAAACTAGGATTTAATTCAATTCCGGCTTTCATTGGACTTTCTGGAAACCCTCCATAATCAGGGACAATAGGCATTTGGTATGGTAAGGTAAGCCCATATAATTCGTTATAATAAGTAAGATTAATATTATTTAATGCTAGTAGAGCGGTGTATCTGTCTAAATCATTATAATTCCAAGACATCTGTCTCGCCATTTCTTGGACTAAACATAAAGTATCAATAGTGCTCCATTCAGTAGGTTTAAAGCCCAATAAATGATATTCCAATGGGATAAAATCTTCTTGCGTCCCAATGAAGTAATTAATTCCATCTACATACC
>JAGXNQ010000110.1 GCA_019894955.1 Promethearchaeota archaeon
AGCCCGGACAGCGTTGTCAAACATGTGGTAATCTGGTTAGTAATTGTATGGGTCATTTTGGACATATAGAATTGGCCCGGCCAGTTATTCATGTCGGATATTCAAAAAAAGTACTTAAAGTTTTAAGATCTATTTGTCCTGAATGTTCTCGATTAATGCTTACAGAGGAAGAAAAGGAAAAATTCCATTCAGAACAGCAACAACATAGAATCATTTTCTTTCAAGGAGACGAGGATGCTTCGAAAATTGTATTCAAGAGAGCAAGAAAAAGTAAAGCTTGTCCTTACTGTGGTGCTAAAAAGAAGAAGATAATAATCGAAAAACCTACTACTTATTATGAAGAAGAAGAGAGTAAGGGATCTCGAAGACTGACCCCTATAGAGATATTAGAGCGCTTGAAAAAAATGACCGACAATGATTTGAGAATTCTCGGAATTTCCCCTGAAAATGCTCGTTTAGAATGGGTCATTTTTACTGTTCTACCAATCCCTCCAGTTTGTGCAAGACCGAGTATCACTTTAGATAGTGGTATACGATCAGAAGATGATTTGACACACAAATTAGTTGATGTAATTCGTATAAACCAAAGATTGAGGGAAAATATAGACGCTGGAGCTCCTCATTTAATTGTGGAGGATTTGTGGGAGTTATTACAATATCATATTACTACTTATTTTGATAATCAAGTTTCTGGAATTCCTCCTGCTCGTCATAGATCAGGTCGAGCTTTAAGAACATTGACTCAGAGACTAAAGGGAAAAGAAGGGAGATTCAGGAGTAATTTAAGTGGAAAGCGAGTAGATTTTTCAGCAAGAAGTGTGATTTCACCTAACCCTTATATTAGTATTAATGAAGTAGGCGTACCTATTGAAATTGCTAAAATTTTGACAATTCCTACTAACGTTAATGATTGGAATATTGAAGAATTAAAACAGATGGTCATCAATGGACCTTTTAGACACCCAGGTGCTAATTATATAATCAGAAACGACAGAAGAAGAATCGATCTAAGATACGTAAAGAATAGAAAAATAATAGCTGATACGCTAGCTCCTGGATTTACAGTAGAACGCCATCTAGCTGATTCTGATTTAGTATTATTTAATCGGCAACCATCTCTTCATAGAATGTCTATAATGGCTCATGAAGTGAGAATAATGGATGGAAGAACTTTTAGACTTAATCTTACAGTCTGTCCCCCATATAATGCTGACTTTGATGGTGATGAGATGAACCTTCATGTTCCTCAGAGTGAGGAAGCTCGAACTGAAGCAGAATTATTACTTAAAGTACAAGAACACATTTTATCTCCTCGATTCGGTGGTCCAATTTTAGGTGGGATTCAAGATTTTATTTCAGCAGTTTTTCAATTTACTAGTAAAAGCTCTCTTTACAAGAAAAAAGATGCCTTAAACTTGCTTTATATGGGATGTATATTTGATACAAATCCTGATTTTAAATTAGAAAATCTTACACCTGTTCAAACTGATCCAGAGAACTTATATTCTGGTAAACAAATTTTTAGCTCACTCTTCCCAGATGACTTAAATATCAAAGTTAAATCAAAATTCTGTAAAAAATGTGATGTCTGCGAGAAAGAAGATTGTAAATATGACGCTTACGTTGTTATTAAAAATGGTGTATTAGTCACTGGGACAATAGATGAAAATTCTTATGGTGCAATGCAATCTAATAGCATTCTACAGAGAATAATCAAAGATCATGGAAATGCTCGAGGAAGACTATTTTTAGATAATTCAACTAAAATGTTATTGTATGTAATCAGACAAAATGGAATGACAATTGGTTTAGATGAAGTTTATGTTCATGGTCACGCCTATGAGGCAATACGAACGGTATTAAAAGAAGCGAATGAAGAATCTGGGAAACTAATTAAAGCTTTTTATGAGGAGGATACAACTGTATTAAAACGTGCTCCCGGGCGATCTTTAAAAGAAACATTAGAATTGAGAATTCGACAATTATTAGCTGAAGCACGTAAAGCAGCTGAAGAAATTGCAGCTGATTTTATAGGTGATGAAGCTCATTCCGTAATTATGACCAAGTCTGGAGCAAGAGGTAATATATTGAATTTGGGGCAGATGTCTGCGGTTGTTGGACAACAAGCAATTAGAGGAGAAAGAATTAATAGAGGATACAGTCAAAGGACTCTACCACACTTCAAAATAAATGATCTTACTCCAAAATCTAGAGGGTTTGTCGAATCGTCTTATAGAAATGGACTAAATCCTGAGGAATTCTTCTTTCATGCGATGGGTGGTCGAGAAGGCCTAGTTGATACCGCGGTAAGAACAAGTACCTCTGGCTACATGCAAAGAAGGCTTGTGAACGCGTTACAAGATATGGTTGTAGAGAATGATCACACTGTAAGAAACTCTGACAAAAATATCATTCAATTTTTCTATGGTGATGATGGTATAGATCCCATGCATACAGATCATAGCGATGCTGTTAATCTCGATGTGTTATTACTTAAAGCTAAAGCGCTTGATATTAATGAAATCCGAGATGAACTGAGATCCAATGCTCAACCTAAAATTTCAAGCCCTAAAACATCAACCGCTAAATCTTCAACACCCAAAAAAGCTGTTGAAAAACCTAAGAAAATAGAAAAAGTAGTAGAAACACAAGACTCCACTCCTGATGAGGATACAATGAGAAAAGCTTATGAAGATGATACGGGTAAAAATGCTGAATGGAGAGGGAAGTTAACTAAAGGGTATTTAGATTGGAAAAAAAAGAAATATAATGTATAGGTGATTTCATGGTAAAAATTACACAAAAATATTTAGAAGAAAAATTAAATGTTTTAGCTGAAGATGATCTTCCACTTGATCTAATAGATAAAATAAGAAATAAACTTATAGGAGAGGAATTAGAGGAAGAACAATTGGAATATTTACTGAATAAAATTTATATCAATTTCAATAATGCAGGCGTAGAAACTTCTGAACCCGTTGGTACTGTTGCAGCCCAATCAATTGGAGAACCAGGTACCCAAATGACACTCCGAACCTTTCATTATGCCGGCGTAGAAGAATTTTCAGTAACACAAGGACTTCCCAGACTTATTGAAATTGTTGATGCCCGTCGTTTTCCATCAACTCCTATGATGGAGATATATTTAGAAAAACCTTACAATGAGAGTGAAGATAAAGCAATTGAGGTTCATAATCGCATTGAACAAATCCGAATCGAACAAATTGCGTCTGATGTGGATCTTGATTTTATTGATTGGAAAATAGTAATCCATCTCATACCAGATATCTGCGATAAAAAAAGTATAGATATTGATAAAATTCCAGAAATTTTGAAGCGCTACAAGAAAAAAGGGACAATCGTGCGGGAAGGAAATTCAATAATTATTGATCCTGGAATTGAAGATTTGCAAAGCCTTCAAAAATTGAGAGAAAAGATTCTTAAGAAAGTCGTAAAAGGAGTTAGAGGAATAAAAAGGGGGCTCCTAACTCCTTCAGATAATAATAAAGAATGGGTTATTAAAACTGAAGGTACGAATTTACCAAGTATAGTCCAAGTTGAAGGTGTAGATGCTTCAAGAACAGTTTCGAATCATATCCATGAAATTGAAAAATTATATGGTATAGAAGCTGCTCGAGGATTGATTATTAGAGAAGCTAGAAAAGTACTTGAACAACAAGGATTAGATGTAGATCTTAGGCATCTACTTATATTATCTGATTTAATGACCGTGGATGGCGGAATTCAATCGATTGGAAGGCACGGAATATCTGGCTCAAAATCGAGTGTATTTGCTAGAGCGGCATTCGAAGTGACTGTAAATCAATTACTTGATGCGGGACTTTATGGTGAGGAAGAAAGACTCCTCGGAATACCTGAAAACGTGATAGTGGGCCAAGTATGCCCAATTGGGAGCGGCAGGATCAACGTGATGTTTGACCTCGACCGAAATTTGGAGATATTAAATCAAAATAAACAAAGCAATATTACAGAAGATATAACAGAAGAAAATCTGAATCCTCAAATTTGAACATGAAATATCGCATAAATTAGCATTAAAAATTTAAATAATCATGTATTTCTTTTATTACTTAATTATTGTATGATAAAATCTAAATAGTTTTTAAGACGATGGCAAAGAAAAGCAAAAATATAAGCGACTCAATCGACCTTTCCCGCAAGAAGAAAAAGGAACTCGATGTTGAGACTAATATCAAAGTTGCATATAAAACGGGAAAAATCCTTTTTGGGAAAAGTCAAGTTTTACGTCAATTAAGACAAAAACCATTTAAAATGATGATAATTGCGCAAAATTGTCCTACTGATTTTGAAAATCAATTAAACTACTATAACAGTCTCCAGGGAAATAGTATTTTTATTTATAAATATAAAGGATCCTCTTGGGAACTTGGATTAGCCATGGGAAAACCATACATGATCTCGGTTATAGGAATCAATGAATTCGGTGATAGTGCTTTATTATCTTTAAAAACTAAGGAACAGTAATACTTATACTTAAGAGTTCGGTCAAAAAATGTTAATGAAAAGTATCAGATTCGATAGAAAATCTATGGAACTCATCTCCTTGTTTAACAACCTTTCAGGCGCCATTATAAAAGATTGTTTAACGTTCGAATCTCCAGAAAATAACTCTGAAATTATTATATTCTTAGTTAAAAAAGAAGATGTTGGAAAAGCTATTGGTAAGGCAGGAGAGCATGTCAAAGATTTAATGAACAAACTTCAAAAAAAAATAGACGTAATTCCATATTCAGATAAACTTGAGCAATTCATTCAATTTATTCTAAATACATCTAAAAATTCCATAACTGTTCAGGATATTGAAATTAAAGAGAATAAAAATGAGAAAAAAACAGTTATAATTTCAGTCAAACCCCAGGATAGAGGAAAAGCCATTGGAAAAGAAGGTTCGATGATCCGAAAAATAAAACTACTAGTTACTCGACATTTTGAAGTTGATAATGTCATTATAAATACAAAAAATTAAAATCGTAGTTTTCTAATTTCATAAATTTTAAGTTTAAGGAAATAATACACATATTATCTAGTACCATCTAGTTAACTTACTCGATATAGGAAAAGAAAATGTCAAAACCTAAAGGACTATATGCTGCCCGGAAATTGCGAACAAATCGAAAGAAATTTCGCTGGTCAAAAACTAGTTATAAAAGGGCGAAATTAAAACTAAAGAGGAAAGTCGACCCATTAGAAGGATCTTGCCAGGCTTTGGGGATTGTACTACAAAAAGTAGGGCGGGAAAGTAAGCAACCGAATTCTGCGATTCGTAAATGCGTGCGCGTACAGCTTAAAAAAAATGGGAAATCCATTACTGCATTCCTCCCAGGTGATGGGGCACTTAACTTCATAGAAGAACACGATCGAGTAATAGTAGAGGGAATTGGTGGTGCAAAGGGACGATCAATTGGAGACCTTCCTGGCGTTAGGTGGAGGGTTGTAATGGTAAATGGAGTATCCTTAGAAGCATTACTTGCTGGAAAGAGAGAAAAACCAATGCGATAAAGAGGATTTAATTATGAGTAAAGCTAATACAGATATAAAATTATTTAATAAATGGTCGTTTAAGGAAATTCAAATTCCTGACTGGACACTTGAGTCATATATCAATTTGAAACCTATAATCATTCCTCAAAGTTGTGGGAGACACGAACACCGAAGATTTTGGAAAACAACACGAGTATCAATTATTGAGCGTGTTATAAACAGAATATTATCCCCTGGATTCATTGCATCTAAAATAAAAGGTCGTAAAAGCTCTTATAATTCGGGTAAAAAGAACAAGTTAATTAAAAATCTGAAAAACGCATTTACATTGATCGAGTTGAATACAGGTAAAAATCCTATTCAAGTAATTGTCGATGCGATATGTAACTCCGCGCCTAGAGAAGAAACGACGAGAATCGCGATGGGTGGGATAAGTTACGCCTCTGCCGTTGATATTTCTCCTCAAAGACGAGTTGATCTTGGCATAAAATTTATTGTTCAATCAATTAGTGCAAGATCTCATTCAAATGAAAGAGCTTTCGCAGCAAACATAGCCCAAGAATTAATACTTGCTTCTGAAAATAGTCAAGAATCACGAGCTGTCAAAAGAAAAGATGAAATCGAACGTATTGCTGTCTCTGCTCGTTAAAATTTACATTTTTCATTACTAATTTTTGTACATGCATTCTTTTGCTTTATTGGTAAATATATCACCCAGATATTATGAAAAATTAGTGCAAAATCAATTACTTCCTAAATTTTAAATACAGTCATGTGCAATTATTAGATAACTAGGATTTGAGATATTGAATAATAGGATAAATAAAGTGGATTCCGACAAAAACAGTGATCTATTAGAACGGCAATTAAAAATATTAGGTCAGAAGATTAGAATTGATATTTTAAAGAATCTGGATAAAAATCCGACTCCTGTAAGTTATACCTTGCTCAAAAAACAAGTCTTAGGATCAAATCCCAATGCCGTAAATTTTTCTTTTCATCTTAAAGTATTAAAAACAAATGATTTAATTGAAACTTCTGATGAGGGTTACTTGCTTACATCGTTAGGTAAGAAAATATTAGGAAACATTATTTCAATGGAACAGATCCTTAACGATCAGGATAAATCTATAATAATCCGTACCTCAAGATATTCTACAGAACCGTTTAATCTTGAAAATATAGAAAAATATTTAGTAAAAGAAGGAGAAATGGAATTATTTCAAGCTAAGCAAATTGCAAATGAAGTGAGTGAAAGACTTTCTCGAACTCAAGTAGATTATTTGACTACTCCATTAATGCGTGAATACATAAATGGAGTCTTATTAGAAAATGGATTAGAAGACGTTAGACATCGATTAACTCGTTTAGGAACCCCTCCTTTTGAAGCTAAGAAATTATTTAATGATAGTCATCTTAATCCTGAAACTTTTTTACATAAACTAGGATCTGATGTTTCAGAACAATTTTTACTTCTTAACTTATTACCCAAGGATCTTGCTGATCTCTATCTTTCTGGGGAAGTTGTTCTTTTAAACTTGAATTATTGGAGCTTACGACCACTTGGTGCCTATATAAATACAAAGTCAATTTTGGATGTAATTTCTAAAGAAAATCTTGATGAAATTCATAATTTGCAAGACCCTCGAAATGTTTTCCAATTGATTCAATCATTTATGACTCAGCTTTCACATATAAATCCATATATATCTGAAGATATTGTACTAGGCGATTTCGATTGTGCTCTATTATCTTCATTGAAAGGGTATGATGAGTCACCATATAGATTTTTAGTAAGAGAACTGCTTAAATTTAGTAGTCAAAATAGGTCTTGTTTGAATAATAGGTCAGCTTTATCTTTAGATTTTTCATTTAGCAGAAAAGAATGCGAAATTGAAACTCAAACATTTTTAGGTTGCTTGAATAAAAATAGTTACTCAACTGTGAAAGAAGTTTCCCCTCTTATTTTGTATGAATATTCTGGTTTAGATATGCTAAACGTTAGTCAAATCACAAAAAATCTTAAATATAATTCTCTTTTTTATAGCAAAGATAAAACAGGAGCATTGAATTCAAGTGCGATAAGTGTAAAAAACCCAACCTCTCTTAAAGGATCTTCCGCTAATAATGTAATTCTCGATAAAATATTAATAAACTTACATAAGCTTGCAATTCATTCAAAGAGAGATGATAACCTTTTTGAAGAAAATCTTTTTGAGAAAATCTCTAACGTATTCAGGTTTTTTGATATTAAAAAAGATTTAGTGAATACAAAATTGAAATCTGAAAAAAGTTGGATTAGTACATGTGAGACGATTTTTAATACTACACCAGGAAATCTCATAAAAAATTCAATCAAATCAATAAGTTTTATAGGATTAAACGAAGCAGTAGGATATCATTGTGGAATTGAATTGGATCGAATCGAAATTAGTGAAAAATTTGCACTGAAAATATTAGGAATAATAAAGCAAAAGATTATCAAAAGAAATAATGAATTAGAAGAAAATTATGTCTTAACTCAACCTCATCGTTTGTCCAATATTCACTTTAATGAACCTACTATGAAGTCAAAATGCTATTCCAGTTCCATTATTAGACAAGAAACGAGTCTGCTTATTGATAAACAACTTGAATTATTTAAAAAATTCCAATCGATACTTGATGGAGGGAATGTATTTTATCTTCTTGACCACCAAGATGATTCGAGTCTTTTAAACTTATTGAATTTAGTAAAAACATCAAAAATAAATGCAGTGTTCCCAAAAGAAGTCATTAAATTAGTCCGATAACAATTCAGCTAGTATTGCTTTTCTCATTGGAATACCATAGTATGTTTGTTTGAAGTAAATCGCTTTAGGGGAACTATCAAGTTCAGGCGAAATCTCTGTAATTCTTGGTAAGGGATGCATGAGTTTGAAATTGTCTTTTGTATTGTTAAGATCCTCTCTTCTAAATACATAGAAATTCTTCACTTTATCATATTCCTCAACATCTGGAAACCTTTCTTTTTGGATGCGTGTCATGTATAATACATCTAGTATATCTAAAATCTTACGATATTGAGTTATTTCTTTATACTTTACTTGTCTTTTTTGTAAGAAGTCTTTATCACGATTTCTCAGCATTAATTCATTTGGACTTATTAAATATATATTAGCATCATAATTCGATAAAAGAATTGTTAATGAATGAACGGTTCTTCCATACTTGAGATCCCCCATTATTCCAATATTCATTCCGTCCAATTTTTGCCCTTCTTCAGTCATAGTTAATAAATCTAATAGCGCTTGAGTAGGATGTTCACCACTACCAGATCCTGCATTAATGATGGGAATTCTAGAAAACTTTGCAGCCAATTTTGCTGCCCCCTCCAAATTATGACGCATTACAATACAATCACTATAATTTTCTACTGTTCTAATAGTATCTGCAATACTTTCTCCCTTTATGACTGAAGAAACATCTCCCTTATGAAAACCGATTACGCTTCCCCCTAATCTGTGCATTGATGACTCAAAACTTAGCCTAGTTCGAGTAGAAGGTTCAAAAAATAATGTAGCTAAGATCTTGTTATTTAAAAGCTGTGAATTTTTATTATTGTGGATCATTCCTCTTGCTTTACTTAGGATATATTCAATATCATCCCTATTGAAATCTTTAGCTGTTATAATT
>JAGXNQ010000111.1 GCA_019894955.1 Promethearchaeota archaeon
GGGAGGTAGCATTCCATTTAAGGAATCACTTTTCTCTAATATGATCAGTTTCTCTATACCATTATCTTCAATTATTTTTCTTAGTTCTTCATATGGGAATGGTCGAAATGCTCGAATCTTAATCAGTCCAACATCTTTATTTTTAGTCATCCAGCTTATTATGTTTCCACTCATTGAACCCATGGTACAGAAAGCTGTTTTTGATGGATTATCCAAATTATAAGTTTCAATTAGATTATATTCCCTTCCAGTTTCTGATTTAAATTGAGCCATTGCGCTTTTCATTTGATTTAATACTAAATTTTTCGCTTCATCTAAATTTGCTCTTCCTTCCATAAAGTAAGATGGAGTTACGATGCCACCCCATACTCCTGGTTTCGAGGGATCAATAACATGTCGAGGCTTTTTGGGTGTCATGCGTTTTACCACTTCATCAGGAATTAAAGTTAAATTTTGGACTGAATGTGAGATTATAAATCCATCATGAACGAATATTGTAGGAAATAACGTATCTTCAGAAATCATAACTGATAAGATAGCTGCGTCGTAGGTTTCTTGAACATTTTCTGAGACGATGATGTTCCAACCAAGCTCAGAATTGACTTGCGTATATTCCCATGAATTCCAAATAGATAAATTTGGTGAATTGAATGCACGAGCTGAGATCATCATTGTTAAAGGCAATCTCCAACCTACAGCCATGGGTAATCCTTCAGTCATCAACAAATAACCTTGACTCGCAGTAGCTGTAAATGTTCTTGCTCCAGCTGCACATGCTGCTGTTGAATAACTAATAGCAGCTAATTCTGATTCTACATTTACAAAAGCAGCTTTTAATCTTCCTTGATGTACAACATCCGATAGCCCTTCCACAGATTGTGTTTGAGGTGTTATAGGAAACGCACAGATAACATCTGGGTCTGTTTGAGTGACCCCACCAGCGACCGCGTAATTTCCTATCATTGTAGTTTTGATTGGTTCCTTGATTTCCTTAAAAAAGATTCTCATTGGTTCTATTGACATGTTAATTACCTCCTTCTTGATCTTCGGGTACAGCACAAGCTGCTGGTCCCTGTTTTAATCTCTTATCTATTGCTTTAACGGGGCAGATTTCAAGACAATTTTGACAAGATTTGCAATGATATTGATCAATGCCTTTCATGTGCCAAAGTTCATCTTCTCCTTTTTCTCGGATTATAGCAAAATCGGGACAAATATACCAACATTGAGCACAATCCGTGCATATTTCTTCATCCCAGAGCATATCATATTCGCCCCAAGAACCGGTGTTAACTTGACTACTTCCGATTTCTATTATGTCTTCATCAGAATACCAAACACCAGCATCATCAAGTTCTTTATATCCTGGTAATCCTAAAGAAACTTGTTGCCAAGGAACTTTTGTATCCTTAGAAAAATCAAGTTCTGGAGCTCCCCTTGTTTCAAATATGCAAGTTTCTTCGTACGCACGTTTTATTGCTTCAACATTTTTTGCGGCGATGCTTCCTTTAAATCTACTCATGATCGCATCAGCTAAAGCATCCATGGAAAAAATGGGAATAACGCGTAATACTGCTCCAAGAATTATTGTATTTGTGATATTTCGACCAAGAACTTCCATTGCAATGTTTAAAGCATCAATTGTAGCGATATTAATATCTTTCCTTCCAACAACCGTCTGCAGCGAAATTTGGTCTAAAGTAGTGTTGACAATTAACCATCCTCCAGGTGCCATCCCTGCGACAACATCAATTTCTCCAAGAAGAGAAGGATCTAAGACAGCGACCACGTGAGGTCCATATACTTGCTCATTATTTCGAACTAAATCAATATTAGCACTTAAACGTACATAACTTTCTGTAGGAGATCCCATCCTTTCAGCACCAAATTTAGGCTGGCATACTCCATATCCATAAAACGCTTCAACACAAAGATTTGAAGCAGTTACTCCACCTTGCCCTCCACGCGCATGGAATCTTAAATTAATAACGTTTTGTTTTAAAACTTCTTTTAATTGTTCTGGTGTTATCATTTTAGTTCTAATCTTAATTTTTTATTAATGTATTTCAAAAATAGTAATGTTCCCAGAAAATTAAGCTTTATCTATTAATTCCATTAGTTTCCCACAAGAATTTACAGTAAAGTTTTCCAATTAATTAAAATAAGTTTTTTTTTCCGAAATTATCAATTATAGAAATGCTCTAATTAGTAAATGATTTCAATTATAGCAGTTTTTAAATTCTATAGTATTGAATATATTTACTCTTTAGTAATGAAATGACTGTAAAATACACTGATAACGACTGGAAGGAGATTACACCTCTCATCCCCCCGGGTTATGATAATATTACTCATAATGTGGTATTCGATCATCATTCACATACGAACTACAGTGATGGTAAACTTACAATCAAACAGAACGTAGAATGGCATATCGCGATGGGATATAATGCAATAGCTATAACTGATCATAACAACATGAAATATGTAGAAGAACTAGAAGGAATTAAGCAACAATATGCAGAAAGAGGTGCAATTATACTAACAGGATTCGAATGGACTACTATCAGACTCCATTTAAATTTCTTAGGAATCTCAAAATGGGATGAGAGAGTTCCCTATAAACCTAAGGATGAAAAAATTATTGATGTCATCAAAAAAGTTCATAATCAAGATGGAGTAGTCGTATGTAATCATATTCCATGGAGTATTTTTGAAGCAAAGTATAAAAATCATCCATCTCGAGAAAATTTATTAGATTGGGGTGTAGATTATATCGAAATTGTTAATGACGATTCTCTTCCTGAAAACGTTTACGATAAAGAATCGGTAGAATTTTGCAATAAGCATAAAGGACAAATAGGTATGATTACTGGAACAGATATGCACACACCAGATGGTTTAGCCAGTGGAGGAGTACATGGATGGACTTTATTAAATGTAAAGGAATCAACCGAGGAAGCCTTAATGGAAGAATTAAGGAAAAAGAACACTGAAATCCTCTATTCCGAAATTTCTTTTGTGAATCCCGGAGGATAATACAAAGTTCTCATCAATAACACGTGTTTATTCTTAAAGAATTAAACTTATAGGATATAAAATATTGAAAAAATCAATAATTATAACTTTAATTAATAAAAACACTAATTTAAGGGATTAAATATTGGCATTTAGACTTTTTTCAAGTCAACCTAAAAATGAACCTGATAAAATTACCCCAGATTTTATGCCAATGATCCGCATCGTGTTTTGGAATAGTTTAGGATTCTTTTTCTTTTGGTACCTTATCCCTCACGTAATCTGGGTCCTCATGGAAGGGACTGGGGCAGATTTAGGATTTGCATTCGCTGGACAAACCGTTGGTGGACTTATTAGTGCTCCAATTGTAGGGTATTTAACTGATAAAGTATCAAAAAAATTGTTGATTCTCATTGGCAGTTTTGGGAGAGGAGCAGCATATCTCATAATGTACATCGGTATTGTATCCAGTTCAATAGGCTTGTTTATTGTAGGTTTGTTTATTCTCGGTTTCTTCGTAGGATTTTTCTGGAGTCCGTTAGATGCTTTAATATCTCAGAAATCTCATAAAACATTTCGATCTTCTGCTTTTGGAAAACAAGCTGGAATGCTAGGAAGGGGGAATTTTGTTGGATCAATGTTAGCTTTTCTGATATTCGCATTAGCACTCACGTTCACTCCTGATAATCCCTTTCTAATTTATAGCCCTCTTATATTATTCACAATCTCTAATGTATATGCAGGAATTATTTTCAAAAAAAATGTTGATGAGCATCTCACATACGATGATCATATTGCCAATATTAACGGTAACATTAATAACAATGAAATTCAAATAAAATCAAAAGAAGAATCATCCGAACCAAAGGTATCACTGTTTTTTTTATTTGGATTCATAGTCTTAATATTAGCTGTTATGACGAGTAATATTAATCAAACAATTGCTCCTCCCTTCTTTCAGCTTTACATTAGATCTTTAATCAATTCTAACGATATAATTATAATGATAATATATTTTCCAAGTCAAATTATTTCATTGCTAATAGCACCTAAATTAGGGAAATTCGCAGATCGCATTAACCCTATGATAGGAATCGCTATTATCAGTGCTTTAGGTTCTTTAGTCACGTGGTTTTTTATCAATAGTACTAATGAAATCATGGTCTCTTTGATATTATTGTTAGACTCCACGTTTTCATGGGCTGGATCCCTTGTTCTTCAAAATGTTTTAAGTCGTATTTCTAAAGGTCATCGGGGGAAGATATTTGGCGTGTCAAGATGGATGAGCTTTTTTGGTGCTATTATTGGACCAATTATAGGAGGATTAGTTTTAGATCAGCTTGGTTTCACTGCACCATTTATAATTTCAATATTTGTTGAATTATCTGTCATTCCCCTTTATATCATCGCGATCAAGTTATTAAAACCATATATGGCTGAAAAATTGAATTGAATTGATATATTTTTAAATTTCATTATGAACTTTCTTCATCCTTTTCTATTTCATCTGCGCGTTTTACATAATCAGGTATAAAACTTGTTTTTAATAAATTAGAATTACCAGTAGAAACGAGCTTACCATTCATGTCTAATATTTCTATATTCATGTGAATAATATTCCTACCTTCACGCACAACTTTGGCAATAACACGTACCGATTCTCCAACTTTAACTTTTCCTAAAAAATCAATATGAAAATCAATACTGATCGGAAACCCTTCATAACCAAGTGTAGCTGTTGTCATTCCTAATGTGTCATCCATAAAAGCACTTTGCATTCCCCCATGTAACAATCCTGTCGGATTAGACATTTCGGGACGAACCTCAATTTCTAATTCAACCCGACCGTATTCGGCATTAATAATCTTACCATTAAGCCATTTTGTAAATGGTGGGACGGGATGCTTATTTAATTCTTGTCCTTTAAATGCGTTAAATAATTTGATTATTCTTTTTGAACGGTTTTCCCTTTTCTTTTCTATATTAGACATTAGAATCAATTTTTATCTATAATTATTAAATCGAGAAATCAAACAAATAAAAGGTTAATCTTTATGATTTAAAGACCTTAATTAATTTCTGAAATTCAAATGTAAAATCGGCTAAATATTCTACAGATTGCCAGATTAATCCATAAAGAGAGGTTTTTATCCTTAGTTTTTAACAATTTTAAGTCCCACATTCCGCTCTCTGATTGCTTATCTATCAAGATTTCCAGTGCCAATTTAATTTGCTGATGAGATTTGGTGAAGCCAAGAAGTGAAAGTGAATCAAGGGAAGAAACGATATCTGTCCACCAAAATGGAAATGATACTTTTGTCCAATAGTCTACTACTCTGCGATCGCTGTACTTGTCAGATTTAAAGAACCGGGAGGTTAAAAGTTCGCCTGCTATTTTTACAGATTCATTTTTTCTATATTGAGAATGGGCAGCGAATGCTCTAAGTACTATTCCCGTCACCATATGAGAAAAAGGTTTTTTCTTGTCAGGTTCAAATGAAATAGGATTATTAACAACATCCAGATATTTAGCGTTATTGGTTCTCATTGCAATAGCCCAACCCCCATCTTCCTGCCGCATAGATAATAACCATTTAAGAACACTCTCAACACGTGGATTATTCTCATAACCTGCTTTAATTAATAATTCAGTTATTGCTGCTGCATAATTAGGACTATATTGGGTACCATAAAATCCCCTAATATCTCCTTCATCCGTTTGACAAGAAAAAATATATTCAGCAGCTTTTTTAATGGTTTCATGTTCATTTGAAAATCCATATTTTTCAACAAGAAATCCTAATTGTCTGTAGGTTTCAAGAAGGTTATAATTCTCAGGCTCATTTAACTTAGTTTTCCAAGCGGGATACCTCCAAGATCCATCTTCTTGTTGTTTCTTGATAATTTTGATTGCAGAAGGTAAATCCCATAACATTTCGATTGCTTCCACTGTCTCTTCTAGAAGATCTCGTTTAGTGAAATATGTTATTGCTTCATTTTTACTCGAAATAAGAGGGGTCAGGGGATCATGTTTAAATTGTTCTTTCCATATTTCCAAATTAGTATTACACCTTAATTTAGGAATTGTATCAAATATGATCTCACTTTCTTAAAATATTAAATTTATCCCAGCTTTTATTATTTGAATGTCGCTTCGAGATAATATTAACCTTAATGTAAAAGATTTATCGCTCATTAATAAGATTAAATCCATGGCTGTTATTGGTACCTCCGTAAAGAGGAACTTCTTCTTTTTAAGAAACCACTATCAGACATTTAAAGGTCCCGTATATGCTATAAATCCTTCTGTGAAAAGGATTTCGGGCTTTCCTCAAGAGAACATATTTGCATCTATTAAAGATGTTCCCGGCGAGGTTGATTTTGCATTTATTACAGTGCAAAAAAATAGAGTTTTAAATATCATTGATGATTGCGTTGAGAAGGGAGTAAAGTTAGTAAGTATTTTCACGGCAGAATTTTCAGATGCAGGTACTGAAGAAGGAATTGAAATGGAAAATGAATTGCTCAGAAGGGCTAATAACAAGATAAGAATGTTAGGACCAAATGGTATGGGGTTATTTTACCCTAAAATTGGAATTCAATGGCGTGATAAATTTCCAACTGAAGCGGGCAATATAGGTTTTGTAGCACAATCAGGAGGTATTTGTAACATTGCTATATACACAGCAAAAGAACTAGGCTTTCATTTTTCCAAAGTATTTTCATTTGGAAATGGAGCTGATATTGATATTGTTGATTTAATCTCATTTTTGGAGGAAGATCCAGAAACAGATATAATTTTGTGCTATTTAGAAGGTGTGAAGAAAGATCGTGGCGATCTATTACGTACAAAACTTAAAAATGCCACCAAACCGATTGCTGTATTGAAAGGAGGTAGGACTAATAAAGGAGCAATTGCAGCAAAAACCCACACGGCATCTATATCAGGAAATAATAAGATTTGGGAATCTATTTTTAAACAAGCAAACGTAATGGAAGTAAACTCTTTAGAACAATTGTTAAACTTAGCTAATATCATTGATTGCTATGGAATTAAAAAGATGGAAAATGCCGCAGTTTTCAGCATTAGTGGGGGATATGGAGTCGTACTAGTGGATCTTTTAGAAAATGCAGGGATAAAAATTCCAAATTTTAGCTTTGAAATTCAAGAAAAATTAGATAAACTATTTTTTATTCGGGGTACCAGTTCAAAAAACCCTTTGGACGTGGCAGCTCAACTTTTTTGGGGAGATAGCATTCAAAAAATTATTGACATTGCTCTCTCAGATGAAAAAATGGATTTTTTAATCATGGATTTACCAAGTTATTATTTTGATCCAACGTACTTTTTTAATCCTGTCAATAATTTTAAGGAAATGATGATCGAAACCTTGTGTTTGGGGCAAAAATATGGAAAACCGATAATACCAATCCTCCAACGAACGCATACACCAGATATAAGAAGAGAAATTGCTAAAATTTTAATTGAAAATAAAGTACCAATTTTTGGAGAGCCCTTAGAAGTAATTCCATTATTACCTATAATTTCACGCTACGCAAAAAAAAGAGGTTAAAAAACTTCAGTACTTTTGTATTCTCCAAAAATCTATCTCAAGATATCACTTATTTCTTGAAATGGAGCATAAGTTTTGATAATTGCTTTCAAAACTGGTTTAACATTTTCAGGTGGGAGTACTACCTTTTAACTATTCTTGAACTAAAAGTAAGAATTAAATACCTACTTTAAAGCTATTTTACTTACTTGAGAGACTATATCGGCAAATTTTTTTCCTTCTGCTGCAGAGATCCATTCTATGACAAATCTCTCATCAGAAATATTATTTTTCTTCATCCAGTTTCTGATTCTTTTTTCTCGCTTTATGGCAAAATCATTTCCAGAGATATAATGACAATCTTGTGGATGACATCCAGTCAATATAACTACTCCAGCTCCGCGGTTAAAACTGTGCTTAATAAAAGAAACATTTACTCGTCCTGAACACATAGTTCTAACAATTCTTGTATTAGTTGGATATTGGATTCGACTTGTTCCAGCCAAATCAGCTCCAGCGTATGAACACCAATTACAAGCAAAAATCAATACTTTTTCGGAAGCATTTTCACGAAGCGCTATATCAATTTGTCGGAGGATCATAGCATCTGTAAAGTTTGTCATTGTGATTGCATTTGTGGGGCAATCTGCCGCACATGTTCCACAACCTTTACATAAAACTGGAATAATTCGTGCTGGTGTTTTCTTCTCTCCATCAACACTAATAGCACCGTAAGGACAACGAGATACACAAGTTCCACAACTCGTACACTTATTTGTATCCACAAATGCATATAATGGTTCTACATGGAACTCTTCTTTTGAAAGCAAATTTCTACTGCGCCCTGCTGCAGCACTAGCTTGTGTTACAGTTTCTCTAATATCTTTTGGTGACTCTGCTCCACCAGCAATGAAAATTCCATCAGTTGGAGTATCTACTGGTCGAAGTTTAGGATGTGCTTCAATATAGAATCCTTTTGAATCCTTAGCAACAGGAAAAGGAATAGACTCTGATGAACCTTCAACTCCTATAGAAAGGACTACTAAATCAAATTCTTCAGAGAAGATTGTTCCAGTGTCTATACTTTCAACATTGATAATAAGATTATTAGTGATGGGATTTTCTTTAATTTGACCAGGGCGCCCACGTATAAATAGGACACCTTCTTCTCTTGATCGTGAATAAAGTTCTTCAAATCCTTTACCAAAGGCCCTAATATCAATAAAGAATATTGTAACCTCAACATCAGGCCAATGTTCTTTAATTAAAAGGCTATTCTTTATACTTTCCATACAACAGAAGTTAGAACAGTATGGATTAAATCTCTTATCACGCGATCCTACACAATTAATAAAAGCGACTTTTTTTGGTTTCTTGAGATCACTTGGACGAACAAGTTCTCCATTTGTTGGTCCTGCAGC
>JAGXNQ010000112.1 GCA_019894955.1 Promethearchaeota archaeon
TATTACATGAAATTGGGCTTTAAGAATTTTACTTCATAATCTTAATAATAATAATAATAATAAAAAATCAAATTTTTAGACTATTTATTCTTTCTTCAATTTCTTTATTCAATTCAGTAATTTCCTTATCAAGTTTATTGAGATCAGCAGATATAGATTCAAATCGATTTTCTTGATCACTGAATTTTTTGATATATCGTTCTTTTAGAGAAACAGATTGAGTATCATTCCCTAAAACTGCTATATTTTCACGCAATCTAGCTTGCTCATCATTCATTTTATCTCGTTCACCATGTAATTTATCTCTCTTAG
The DNA here is from genome assembly GCA_019894955.1 of Promethearchaeota archaeon. Classification (GTDB taxonomy): domain Archaea; phylum Asgardarchaeota; class Lokiarchaeia; order Sigyniarchaeales; family SOKP01; genus SOKP01. The sequence goes on from JAGXNQ010000112.1 coordinate 313, forward strand.
TTTTTAGTTCACCTGATTTTTGGATCAGCTCAGCAATTTCTTTTAACTGATTTTCAAGTTTATCATCAATAAATTTATGTTTGATATAGAATCCTACTCGTTCTAAAATTTTATCTTTCGACCAGTTCCATAAATAATTTGAGGTATAATTTTCACTACGTTCCTTAAGCGTAAATACAATGGCATCTTTCGGTTTTAGCGTGATTTTAAATCGCCAATAATTAGATGTCTCTTCAGGTTGGATTGGTGGTTCAGTAAATTTAAAACCTGGTTTTTTTGGATGATCGAGATATAATTCCTTTTCTTCATTAGTTTTGTTTTTAATTTTATAAAACGTCATTGAATCAGTGAAGTAATATTCATATGAATATCCGCTTCCGAATTTCACTTTATGAACGCTTAAATTTTCAGTTTTTTCCTCATGTATTATTATAACAGCTTGTTCAATTGCGTAATTGAGCAATCTTGTATCATCTTTATTCAAAAATGGAACGATTGCCTCTCCCGCCAAATTATCATCATAAATGATGGTTACTGGACCTCTTTCAAGTGTTAAAGCCGTATTATTTGTTATTTCTAGACAAGCGTTAGGGTTCTTATCATGCTCATTAATATTATAGAGTAAAATGCGTCTTGCTTTTATGGCTTCACTTAGGATAGGCACTAAGGCTGAATGCTTTCTTTTTATTGTCACAGGATTAGAGATATTGTACTCAAATAGCTCACCTAAATCTTTTGTTTGAGTTTTAGTTTGAGATTTTACTTTATCCATTAATGTATCATCATCAAGGGATCCCATTACTCCGAAGGATTGAGATCCGGCACGACCTCTTGGTGCCATACCAGGTGCCGGCGGTAATGCCCCTCTCAACATTTTACTTTTCTTCATTGCAGGTTTTGCTTCTGCTGCCATGGAATAATCTTTGAATCTATCTAATTCTAATCCTTCTTCAATATCAGTTGGCCTTGCACTTAATATAGTTGGAGGTTTAACAACAGGACGTTGAATAAAAATGGGTTTATAAAAATCATAACGGAACGATACTGGCATCCCAGCCACTAGAGATAATTCAATTTTTTCCCAATCTTGATTTGTAGTGTTTTCTACCATGCACCATCCAGAAAGTAAACACTGTTGGTTTTTTTCTAACGCCTTGCTTATTATTAATCTATATGAGGTCTTCCATATAGGACTTTCTAAGATATATGACACAACAATTTCACGTTCAATCTCATCATCTCCTCCTGATTCGCAGTTGATAATAATATTTTTTGCGTCTTTCTTTTTACCTGCTATTACAGTATCTAAGAAGAATTTCAGATCTTTTTTTATATCATCATTCAGAATTTCAAAGGTTTTAATATCAGAAAAGGGAGTTTTAGATATTGTATCATCCTCTTGAAGTAAGATTAAAAATTTCTCAGTAGTTATTAATTCTTTAACAGCTGTTTCTTTTAATTCTATTCCCATTATAATGCCTTTAAGATTTTTACCGCCCCCAATCAGCAAACTGACAGGAGCACCTTTAATTTGAGTTATTAATGAAGAAAAAGAGCCAACATCTGGTATATTTAGCATTATTGATTTTAATAATTCACTTGTATCTAGAGCAGTATCATATGAAATTGAGCTTATGTAACCTTTTTCACTAGTATCAATAACAAATAGAGATTTAAGAACATCATCCATTTCACTTATTTTAAATTCTAATTCATAATTTCCAGATCCTTTCAGTGGTGCTTGGAGAATATAATATGAAACACCATGCTTGAAAATAATGACTTTTTTAACTTTTAATTTAGACATAGAATTATTATGGAGATTTACTAATATAAATCTTAACGCTTAATATAAGGAAGAAAAATAAGAAAAAGATTAATTAAAGTTAAATTAGTGAATATTTTCTAAAATTTCGAGCATATCTTCTTCAATAGTTTTTTTTGGATGTTCCTTGATAAGACCAATAAATTCTTTATTTTTATTGAAAAAGTAGAAGGTTGGAATGGCTTTTAATTCAAATCTTGGATCAATAGCTTCTGGTGGAGAGCGTTTTCCATGCCAAATAGCTTCTCCTGGCTTATGGAGTGCATTGACCATAATCCCATACAAAATCCGAAATTCAATGTCATTGCTTTTCATTAGTTTTATTATTTTAATCATTCTTGGTACGTTTCTATTGCAATCGGGGCACCAATCGGCCCCTAAGGCTACAATTTTTAACTTTTCTTTATTATTCTTAAGTAACTTCTTAACTTTATCCAAAACTTCGCCTTTTGGTTCATAGGTTTTAAAGTTATCTTCAATCTTTTCTCCGAATTGCTTTAGATAATCATCAGGATTCATCGTAGGTGATACGAGATCATCCCATTTTAAATCGTATTGTTTAGTCATAATAATAGAAAGAAATAATTTGGATATAAAAATTGTTTTAATGATTCATAAAGTTGGAAAAAAAAAGATATACCTAATAGAATTAAAGGGCAAGAATATTATATAAAAAATGAATTTTTACACCCAATTAGAAATAATAAGGAATAGTCGATGGAAATATGTTAAAATCATTTCGAGGAAAAATACTTCATGTAGACTTATCAAAACATGAAATTTCTACAGAAAATTTGGATGAAACAATTGCTAAAGATTTTTTGGGAGGTGCTGGTTATGCATGTCGCTATTTGTTTGAAAGAATTAGTAAAGAGACTGATCCGTTTTCCCCAGATAATATTTTAATGATAATGACAGGCCCCTTGAATGGAACTTTCGCACCGAATACAGGAAGATGGGTTGTTTGTTCAAAATCTCCCTATACAGGTATTTGGGGTGAGTCGAATTGCGGAAGTTGGTTTGGAGCAGAACTGAAAAAAGCAGGTTATGATGGCATTATAATTAAGGGAGCTTCGAAGACTCCCGTTTATTTAGAAATAATGGATGATGATGTTAAATTGAAAGATGCGACCTTTCTATGGGGTAAGGGGGCAATATATACTACAAAACATTTAAAGGAAATATTTGGTAAACAAAAATCAATGGTTGCATGCATAGGACCAGCTGGTGAGAATTTAGTAAAGTATGCTAATATTGTGTCGGAAGAGAGAGCCGCCGGGAGGACCGGAATGGGTGCGATTTTTGGCTCAAAAAAATTAAAAGCTATAATAGTTAAGGGGAGTAATATCAATCTCGATGTCTATGATAAAGAAAGACTTAGAACGGCAATAGATAACGCAAGAAATTACGTCAAATCTTCTTTTGGAACTCAAGTGTTAGGCGAGTTAGGCACTTCTGGTGCATTAGACATGTATAACGCAACAGGAGAATTATGTATAAAGTACTTCTCTAAACCACAATGGGAAGAAGCTTATAAAATCTCGGGTGCTACTATGGCGGAGACAATCCTAGTAAATAGAAGATTCTGTCATTCGTGTGTTATAGGTTGTGGTCGAAGGGTTAAAATAAAGGAGGGTAAATATCAAACAGAAGAAGTTGAAGGTCCTGAGTATGAAACAATTGTGAGTTTTGGCAGTCTAATTCTAAATGATAATCTTGAAGCTATAACTTATTTGAACAATAAATGTTTTGATTATGGAATAGATACAATAAGTTCTGGAGGGACTATTGCATGTATAATTCACCATTTTGAGAATGGAAATATAAATGAAGATGACATTGATGGTCTAAATCCAAAATGGGGAGACATTAAGTTTGTAGAAGAGATTTTAGAAAAAATTGTATATCGGAAAGGTATTGGGAATATACTTGCTGAAGGATCAAATGCATTCGCAGATAAATTTAAGATATCAAGAGAAGAAATAGCTACTGTAGTAGGTTTAGAGGTTACTTACCATGACCTTCGCTCGAATTATGGCATGGCAATAGCTTATGGAATGGGAGGGGCTTATAGAGGACCCTCTCATAATGCATGTGATCCTTATTATAGCTTATTGGGTGTTGCTCTAGAAGAAATAGGCATGGAACTTGTAGATAAATATAGTGATGGAGAGGATATGGCTAAATATTGTAGTCTTGACATGGACTATCGAGCGTTATATAGTTCAATGATAATGTGCTCCTTTTGTAATCCCTTGCCTTCTCAAAATGCTGCTATGATTGAAGCTGCGACTGGTTTTAAGTTTGGTATTGAAGAAGTTAAACTCTACGGAGAGAGAATTCTTACTATAAAAAGATTATTTAATATTAAAATGGGTTTAACGCCCAAGGACGATAGATTGCCTCGAATTTTAACAAGACCTTTTAGCAATGGTGGTTCTGCGGGAAAAACTCCCGATTTTTATAAATTAAAAGAATTTTTTTATAAGTATCGAGATTGGGAGAGAGAGACTGGCAAACCTAGTCAAGCAAAACTTAAATTTTTAGGATTGGATACCTTGTAGGAATTGATAATTCAACTAACATTTTTTGGATCTATAGAAAGGAGCTTTCTCAAAAGGAAGAGAGCTCCATCTTTATTTAAAGGATCGTTGTTGTTTCCACATTTAGGACTCATTATACATCCTGGACACCCATCTGGAGCCTTACAAGTACAAGATGTTATTAAAGTATAAGCCATATTTAATAAATCGTATAGATTGAAAAAGAGTAACTCTGATATTCCTATTCCACCTCGATATGCGTCATAAATATAGATCATGGGTTGTTGTTTAATCGGATCAAAATCTATTGATACTCCACCTAGATCCCATCTTGATATTTGAGCTAAAGTTGGAGCAATTGCGATCATTGCGTGTTCAATGGCATGAATTGTCCCTCCTAAATCATACCCTTTAAGTTCTAATTCTTTTTGATAATCAAAAGGAATATTGAACCATAAAGCATACGATTCAAAATTAACGACAGGTATATCTTCAAGAGGATGTCGAGAACGAATTTCTTGAGTATAAGTATCTAAAACTTTATATCCATAATAATTATGTTCAACTCTGACTTTTCCATAAGAGCTTTCGATATTATTCATTGTACCAATATTTTTATTATACACAACTTCTAGAGGAGTAATTTCAGTATGTTTTAAAGATTGAGTGTAATAATCTACATCAGATTTCTTTATAAAAACGAGTTTTTCTTGAATATCAAGTTCTTGAACTGTATATATCTCGGTTTCAAAGAGATAGACCGCTCCAGGATGCAAATCTCGAAATACAAAGCTTTCATCCTCAATAGTGAGAATTTCATTACTTGATGTAGTTCTAAGAATTACTTTATAGCTATTATTCGATAAATCATTCAAATTATACCGTTCATTAGGGAAAAAAACTCCTTTCCAGTAATATTGAGAACCTCTCTTCATGAGAAGCGAATCATCAACTAATTCATTTATGATTTCTTCATATAGTTTCTGGTCCTCGATACCAAACTTTAAATATTCGTCAATTTTAAGGGGTATTTCTTTTGAAGCGCAACAAAGGTGATTTTTGAGGATATATTTATTCTTCAAGGTGATTAAAACTTCTTCTTTTATTTGCCCAAATAACCTTTCAGGATTATGAATATAAAATAAATCAAGAGGATTTTGCATGGGTATGAAAGTAGATAATGAGAGGTCAGTACCTCTTCCTGATCTACCAATTTGTTGTTTAAAGCTAGCTATAGTGCCAGGAAATCCTGAACTAATTGTAGCATCTAATGAACCGATATCTATCCCTAATTCTAGGGCATTAGTAGAGGAAATTCCAAGTACTTTTCTTTCTTTGAACTTTTGTTCAATTTCGCGTCGTTTTGATTTTGTGATCCCTGCTCGATAACTCTGTATCTTACTTTTCATCACAGGTAATGCCTTTCTTGTCCATATTGCTTGTAGTTCAGCCATTTTACGGGAAAGTGTGAATACTAGAGTTTGAATTCCCTTTTTATATTTGAGGTGACTGATAAATAGGTTTTTGGTTTCTTGATGAGCAGATCTATATTTTCCGCTAAACTCATCATAAGGTAAATCCCATAAAATTACTTTCTTTACTCCAGAGGGAGAATCATCTTTATCTACAATCACAAATTCTTCACCAACCAATTTCTCACAAAATTTTTTGGGATTATGTATTGTAGCGCTCGATAAAATCCATATTGGTTTAGCTCCAAATGTATCAAGAATTCGTTTTAACCGTCTCAATAGAAGAGCAAAATTTGATCCAAAGATTCCTCGGTAGATATGAATTTCATCTATTACAATATATTTTAGGTGAGAGCAAAATCTCCTCCATTTTTGCTTGAACCAAGGTAAATAAAAATGTAGCCCATATGGATTAGAGAGGATTATGTTAGCATTTGCTAATACCAAACGTTTTTCATTTGGTTCAATATCTCCGTCATAAACTCCGATTCTATTCTGTTTTATATTAATTTCTTCACATAATTTTGATAAGATTCCAAATTGATCCCGAGCTAACGCTTTCGTGGGAAATAAATATAATGCGGTCGCCTCAGGATCTTCAAAAAGTGAATCGATAACAGATAAATTATAAATGAGAGATTTTCCTGAAGATGTAGAAGTCACTGTTACTGTGTTTTTACCACTGCGGATATTGTTTATAGCCTCTGCTTGATGACGCCACAGTTTGATATTATTATTATCTAACCATCTTTGAAGTCTCTTCCGTAATGGCTTTTCCAAATCATCATATCGAGCCCTCAATTCCGGAAAAGTTTCAATATGTGCTATTTGCCCAGTATAGTAATCTTGAGACTTGATATATCTTAGAAAAGCTTCGAAGTCAATCATTGATTGTATCATTATTTGGAATGATGGATCAAAATTAAAAATAGCATGGAGAAATGATTTAATTATTTATTTTGGAAAATTATGAAATTAAATAAATTTATAGCCAAGTTTTATTATCATTCTACCATATAATTTTTTAGATTATAAACTATACAACACCTTTACTTAGCATGTCTAATTCTGAATGGAAAAAGGTAGATTTTCAAGAATTTATCAATCAATTTGAAAATCGAGTCGTAATAAAGAATGCTCCCATCATAATGACAAGTAAAAAGGATAAAGAACATGAAGCATTTAAATCATTAGTCGCGCTAATATTCCTCGTTGGTTTCACATTCATATATGTTGCTATCTCTATCATGTTACTACCAATTTATTTTAATTCTTATATCTTTTACCCCATTCTATTAGTTTCTGGGAGCATCACAGGGATGTTATTATATAATTACATTCATTCCAATGTAAACATTAAATTAATTGAATGCTGGTTCGAAATTTATAAGCACCAATCGGATGATACCACATCTCATTTTTGTTTTTCATACTATCCTATTTTTAGTGGTAAATGTCTCCCAAATAGTGCAAAGAACATAGTATATAAATTATATCAGGATGAATTGATTAAAAACAAATTGGATATCACTCAAGTAGAAGTATATTTCAAAATCTTAAATTCTGAACCTGAAAAATTCATCCCATTAGGTTACTTTTTTCAGAATGGTGAAGGTATTCCGTTTAAAAGTGAAGAAATTAATAGAAATACCTGGAAATTTTTCCCGATTGAAAAATCGAATAATGACAATTATCTGGCGACAGCAAATTGGGATCATCAATATGAATGGCGTGAGGATTTAGAATTGGATTTTGATAAACTCAATGATTATGCGCCTTGGGTTCTACATCGATGGGATCACCAAAATTTAAAACCTCTAACTGAAAACTATAAGCGAACATTAAATTGGGATTTGAGACCAATAAATGATGCCCCAAAATTAAAACCATGGGTAGGTAAGCTTGAGACTCAAGAGTATGACGATTTTAAATCATACAAAGACCTTCAAATCGTAAATGAAGTGATAGAAAGAATCATTGGTCCTGATGTCAAGATAAAGAAATTAAAGGATCTAAGTGGTCATTTATTTGAAATTAAAGCTTATTTCAGAGATTTAATCGTATAGACTTCATATTCTTTTTTTATTTTATAATTAATTTTTATTAAGCATCCTCTAAAACTTTAAGTTATAAAAAAAATAATAATTTTTAATTCTAATATCAATTGTAAGAATCACAATTAGGAGAATCACATGGAAACATTACAAACCATTCAAGAATTAAAAATTCCAACCAATAAGTTGTTTTACAATAAGAAGACGGAAGTTCTATCCGTCTATATAATGGATCTTGTATTCATTGGCAATTATAAAAAAAACACTATTCTTTCCAAAATACTCGATGACATTTATGATTCATTTGGTCAAATATCGTTGAAAAGAGAGAATTTATCATTTGTAGAATTTGTTACTCTCACACCAATAGCCGAAAAAACTAAAATTAGCAAATTAGCTTTAATATCCAAAAGAGAAGCAGAAAAACCGGATATACAGAAGAAAAAAGATCTTGGAGGAAAAAGAGATGAAATCACTTCTGAGATTGCACGAGAGAAAAAAAAATCCCAAGCCCCAGCAAAGAGTGCTAAAAGAAAAATGAAGAGAGTGACCTATGATGAAGGACCAATGGATTACGAAGAAGAAGAGTCAATTGAAAAGGAAGTACTCTATGAAGAAGAAGCCGATTTTGATGATGATTTTGGAGAACCCGAGGAAGCAAAGAGTAAAGGTAAAGCTATGGAT
>JAGXNQ010000113.1 GCA_019894955.1 Promethearchaeota archaeon
CTGAAAATACAGAAATTGATTCTGTTGAAGAATATATTGACAATTTAGAGTACGATATTGAAGAAGAAGATTATATAGAAGCAAATGACGACTATGATGAATTGGATTATGAAGAAGAAATTATTGATGAGACTGAAGTAGAATCATACAATGACCTTCAGAAAAACCAAGCATTTGAGACTCCTACAGAGAGTAAAATGATTCATATTGGGGGGTTTTTTGGCAAAATGTATAAAGTACGAAAAGATGGGGGCAATCTTGTTTATGAACGAATATCTGAGTTAAAACGAAGTTCTATTTCTAATACATCTTCTTCGAGTGAGGAAAGTATAGATCCGGAAGATTCTTCTAAACCTAAGATCTGGGATCCTGAAAAATCGTCACCTTTCTTAATATGTCCAAATTGCGGAAAGAATTTAGATGGAAATGTTCAAAACGAATATTGTCCATATTGTGGACAATTTCGAAAAATTTACGAAAATAGGATATACAATTATGCAATTTAATTTCTGAAATATAATAACATATCTTGGTAAAAGATATTTTTAAATAAAATTAGTTTCATGTAGTAGTTAAATTCTGAATTATATATAATAGAATTCTTGGTTTTTTCTTGATGCTCTCATGTTTAAAAATATATCTGTGAACTCTGAAGAATTTATCTTTTATCTTGATCTATCAAAAGATTTCATTAAAAAAAAGAATTTAATGAAGAGCATAACTGCTTTTGAAAAAGAAAAAGAGAAATTTCATAGTGTAACTACATATGGACTTATCATGTTTCAGAAGAAGGAAAACTTAATTACGATTTATGATCAACCAGATACTGAAATAATATCTAAAACTATTAACGATAAATGGGAATCGAGAGAAAATGATAAGAGTTTCTTAGAAAATGGTTTATTTGAAGTACTAGCATATATTTTTACCAAAAGTAAAGAAAATCGTAAGAATTATCGTGTTATAGTTTTTTCTGATACCCCAAGTGGTCTATCAGAGGAATACCATCACGCATTATATGATTTACTCCTTAAAGCGAAATTTTTTGACGCTTTTATCGATATTATTCGAGTCGGAGATGAAAAATTTTTCACGGATGATGTTAAACTTAAGGTAATGACTTCTGAAACAAAGGGTGGAGTGTTCTATTGTAACGATCCTAAAATTTTTCAAGATATATTAAGCTCTCTCCTACAAAATAAAAATGAATTTTCTGTCATCCTTCCTGAAGAAGATGATGAATTTCTAGATGAGGACAAACTTTTTTATGAAAAATTGGCAGTCGATCTAATAACTTTAGATCCTGAAGATGAAGAAATATGTACTATTTGTAATCAAGCATTATGTCCTATATGTGAAGCACATTCTGATGAAATTCACAAATGTTTTAATTGTGATGCTAAATATCATTTATGTTGTGCAACAAAACACTCAATTACAAATAACATTGGATTCAAGCACATATTTAGATGCATTAAATGTGATACACTCCTAAAAATAGATGAAGAATTCGTAGATTTAATCATTGAGGAAGAAAATGAAGAACCAGAAATTGACGATGAAGCTCTTGAAGTGGATGTAGAAAGTGAAATTATAATAAGTGATGAGATAGAGCTCGAAGATTTTGGTGAACCAATTGCACAAGAGGAGACGGAATATTCAGAAGAATCAGCAGAAACAGTCGTTACAAAAAAAGTCAAGATTGGGGGATTTTTCGGTCAAGAGATTGAAATTAAATCAAACTCAAATGGTAATGGAATTTCACAATCCTCAAGTACAATTATTAATATGCAAGAAGAAGGGGAAACCATGACAAAAGAGCCGATCTCAATTACAGCACTTAAACCTCCTAAGAAAAAAACCATTAAACTGTGCCAAATATGCGGAGAAACCGTCAGAAATGCAGGTACGTGCCCAACTTGTGGTGCTAGAATAGATTAATTAGTCAAATATCAAGGTTTTCTACCAGAAAAATACCTGACGCAATTTCTTCTTTAGTAGCTATAAATTTTTTCCGCCTACCAATAGTTTCTATCTTTAGCATCTTTAATAGTTTCTTTAAATTTTCTCTCTTAAAATCTTTAAGGTCAAGATTAATTTTAGATTGCTTATTTTCACCTGAAAATGTAATTTCATAAAACTGAAATGGAATTACATTTGAAATAATTAATCTGACTTTGATTTCATCAATCTGTGACCATTCTATAATGATTTGATCTTCTCTTGGTAATAGAATTTCAATCTTCGATTCAAAAATAGTAAATTTTCGTAACATTCCTTGAGTTCCTGACACTGATATACCACTATATATTAAAATTACTATTACTATAATTCCAATACTAATTAAAAGAGCAATTTGGGAAGGGTATGAGATGATAAAAAAGAAAAATCCAATTATTGCTATAACCGTGCAAATTAAGATTACTGTTGAGCAGTGGAGAGTAATAGGAATCATTTTTTCTCCAGAAAAGTCAATAATTTCAAATTTTGCTTCTTCAGAGGTCATATATAGGTAACATTTTCTTAAAATCCTTTATATAGTTATGGACTACGTTTTCTTCATAATTATTCAAGCTCGATTTGCATGTATTTCTTTTGAAGTAACATAGAATCTATATTTTATATCTTGCGATATAAAAATGTTTGATGATGTTTCAGATAATCTTTAGTTAAATCGTAATTCTAAAATGAAAGGGATAATTTAGCATGATTAATTCATCACTAATAAACCATTTGAAGTAGCATGTTTCTGAAAAATGAATTAGATCAATATTATACTAATCGACCCAAATCGAAAGATATTTGGGAAAAAGCCGTAAAAGTGTTACCTGGAGGAATATCCCATAATATTCGAACATTTGGGTTGCCTTCCATTGGAGCATTTCCATTATTTATAAAATCAGGGAATGGATCTCATATTACTGATGTTGATAATAATGAATATTTAGATTGTTGGCTCGGTCATTTTACAATGATATTAGGTCATAACCACCCTAAAGTCCAAGAGATTTTAAAAGAAAATATATCATTAGGATGGCATTTTGGAACAAACACCGAATATCAAGTAAACCTGGCAGAATTAATAATAAAAAAAAACCCGGGAATTGAAATGATGAGATTCTGTACAAGTGGAACCGAAGCTACGATGTATGCTACAAGACTTTCGAGAGCATTTACTAAGAGAAAACTTGTGGCAAAAGCTATTCTAGGGTGGCATGGTGCTAATGATACGCTTTATTATGGTGTTGGAAATTTTAACAAGGAAACCCATCCCCCAGGGCTTCGATCTGAGGAAGAAGCAGGTATTAAGACATTTGAAGTAAATAATGAGCAAACCTTTGATATGATTAAGAAAAATAAAAAAACCCTTGCGGCGATCATTTTAGAGCCAATTCTGGGAGGTGGAGGCGGATTTCGAGCTAATTTAGATTTTTTAAAAAGATTAAGAGAGGAAACTGAGAAAAATGATATTTTGCTAATATTTGATGAAGTTATCACTGGTTATAGGTTTCGAAACTCACTATTCCAAAATGAATTAAAAATAATTCCAGATTTAACTACTATGGGTAAGATAATAGGCGGAGGTTTACCAATTGGAGCTATAGGAGGAAGAAAAGACATTATTGAACGCTCAAGCCCTCAAGAAGAAAATCAAATATTAATTGGAGGAGGTACATTCTCAGGATATCCCCTTAGTATGATTGCTGGATTAAAAACGTTAGAAATTTTGAAAGATTCCCAACAACAATACGAACGGATAAATCACATTGGAAATAGATTGTTAAAATCCCTAAATCAATTCTTTACTGACAATAGATTACCTTTTATAACAAGAGGGTATAAATCCGTGGTAATGATCCACGTTTTATCAAATTTCATTGAAAATCCTACAATGAGACAGATTGTTGGGAATAGTGATAAAAAAGGGGAAGCTTTACTACATTTAGCTTTATTTAATAGAAATGTTGTAGGACTTCATGGATTAGGTTCCATTTCAATGGCCCATACTGATGAAGACATAGCTCAGATAAAAGCGGTAGTAGAAGAGATTGCACAACCTGTTTCAGATGCTTCTAAAGATTTATAAAATACAAAAATTCCATGATCTTGAATGAAATTGAGAGGTTAAATAAAATGAAAAAGAAGTTTAATGTGGTACAAGTTGGTTTAGGTCCAATGGGGCGATTAGTAGTAAAATTGCTCTTAAAACGTAAAAATATTGACTTTAAAGGGATAGTGGATATTAGTCCTCAATTAAAAGGACAAAAATTAATGAATGTGCTAGAAATAAAAGACGACTTGGATATGGTTGTAGAATCGGATTTTAGCATGGTATTGTCTCGAGAAAACCGGATATAGTTATTATTGCAACCTCCTCTTCGCTTAAAAATGTGGCACCTCTTATTGAACTAGCAATTAAGGAGGGAAGTCACGTAATATCGATTTGTGAAGAATTATCATATCCTTTTAACTATCATCCTGAAATCTCAGAAAAACTAGATATTTTAGCAAAATCGAATAATGTCACAATTGTAGGAACAGGAATAAATCCCGGATATCTCATGGATCTATTGCCATTAGTAATCACCGCTCCTTGTCAAAAAGTTAAATCAATTAAAATTACTAGAATGATGAACTCAGCTAAAAGACGAGAACCTTTCCAACGAAAAATTGGTACAGGATTAACGCCAAAATTATTTCATGAAAAAATAAATAAAAAAGAAATCACAGGGCATGTCGGGTTAACAGAGTCTATCCAAATGATTAGCGCAGCCTTGGGTATTAAATTTGATGAAATAACTGAATTTCCTCCTAATGAAATTTTAACAAATAAAGAATTCCTTACTTCTTATGGTGAAAAAATACCAAGAAATTATGTGTGTGGTTTGCAAAGCAAAGCAATAGCCAAGAAAGAAGGAAAAGACCTCCTCCTTCTTGATTTTATAGCATATGCTGGTGATCATGATGAATTTGATAGTATTGAAGTAGAAGGAATCCCCAATATTCATCAGAAAATTATAGGTGGAGTCCACGGGGATTTAGGAACAGCTGCAATGGTTGCAAACTTAATTCCAAAAGTTATTGAAGCAAGAGCGGGACTATTAACAATGAAGGATCTTCCTGTTCCCTGTTATACAGAAAATATCTGGAACGAATAATTCATATTTTATGTTTTTTTTGATTTTTACCACATCAGAATGATAAATCTAAATCGTTAAATTGAAATTATTTAAAATACATTTTTAATAAATTAACTTACTTCATAGTCTTCACCATGCCAAATAAAGAAAAACTAGAAATTTCAAGAATTAAAGAAGTCGAAAGTACCAATTTAGCTCGAGACGAAATAAGAGACGAAGTAATCGAGACTAAAAAAGCGGTTGAAAGGGATAATAATTTAATAGCTGATAAAATTCATCAAGATTTTTTAAACAATAGCATAAAATCTTTTGATATTGTCGGAGCTATAGGAGCTGGAAAAACAGCTTTATTAGAAAAGATAGTAGAAATATTAACTCAAAAATATCGAGTGTTAGTCATATGTGGGGATATAACTACACGAGTAGATGCCGATCGCATAGAAAAACATAACGCTGAGACTATTCAAATTAACACTGGTCGTGAGTGTGCATTAAATGCATATCACATACACCAAATAATTAAAAATAAGAATTTGCAGAATTACGACGTCATCTTCATCGAAAATGTCGGAAATTTAATATGTCCCTCGGAGTTTGTTTTAGGAACTGATAAAAGAATAACTGTGGTTTCCATCACAGAGGGTGAATGGGTGATTGAAAAGCATCCAATGCTATTTAAAATGTCAGATATCGCGGTAATTAATAAGATCGATCTAAAAGAACGCTTAGGAACCAACGTAGAGAAAATGATTAATGATGCTAAAAAATTTAACCCGGAAATAGAGGTTATTACAACCAGCGCGAAAACTGGGGAGAATATGGATAAATTATTAGAATTATTAGGATTTTAAAATTTAAACAAATAAGAAAAGAAAAATCTAAGATGATGGAATATGAAACAAGAGCTAACTAAGATTGAAGAAGTAATTGTGAAGCCTGAAGAAATTAAGGAGTCAAACATTCAAGAATTAATGGACACATTTTTTAGTAAATTAAAGAATAGGGTTGATAATTATATTGGAGACTACCCTACTTTTATTGAACCCGTTTATTTAGAAGACAACGTTAAAATTGGAGATGATGTTCTTTTAGGACCAAATGTTTATATTGGTGCTAATTCAGAAATCTCAGACTACGTTGAAATATCAAACACGATCATTTTTGATAATGTAAAAATTGGAGAGAACTTTAAATTGGAAAATTGTATTGTTGCTAAAGACAGTTCTTTTAATTTTACTGAACTAAACGTCAAAAAAAGCGTATTAATGGGAGTTGCCAATTTAAAAAATGAATTACAAAAAATTGGTTTCTAATCCAATTTTTCTTCTTTTTTAATAATCAGAACATAAATTGGTGTTGTTAGATGAAAAATAATGAAAAATATTTCAAAACAAATTTAAGAAGATGGAATGAATTAGTTGAGATTAATGCTAAATCTAAATTTTACGACTTAGATGGATTTAAAAAGGGTAAATCATCTCTTTTTCCAATTGAAAGTGAAGAAGTAGGTGATGTTGATGGAAAAACACTCCTACACCTACAATGTCATTTTGGAATGGATACCCTTTCTTTTGCAAGACTTGGGGCTGAAGTCACTGGAATTGATTTCTCAGATGAAGCGATCAAGCTCGCTCGTAAATTAAGTGAAGAATTAAATATCTCTGCTAAGTTCATTCATGCAAATATCTACGATATACCAGACATATTACAGGAAAAATTTGATATTATTTTCACATCTAATGGTGTAATTGGTTGGTTACCCGATTTATATAGATGGGCAGAAATAATAGATTATTGCTTGAAACCCGGGGGTATTTTTTACATTACTGAAAACCATCCTTTTGGTAACTTAATCGATGAAAAATATAATGGCGCTTTTCAGGTTGGTTATGATTATTTTAACGATGGAAAACCTTATCGATTTGATGAGGATGATGGAGCATACGCTGATCCCAACATTAAATTAAAAAATTATGAAACCTATGATTGGTTCCATCCATTGGGAGAAGTGATTAACTCATTATTAAAAGTCAATTTAGAGTTAGAATTTTTCCATGAATTTCCATTTAGTTTTTTTCAAATTCATCCAGATATGAAACAGAGGGATGATAAATATTGGGAATTTCAAACATTAAACCACTCGGTACCAATGATTTTTTCATTAAAAGCACATAAAAAGAAGGATTGAATTTTACTATCCTTTATATCTTATATCTTTCTCCAGAAGTAATAAATCTATTATATTATACTTGAATGGGAAATAGATGGGACGCTAATCACAAGAATCTTTTTCAAGACCGATATATTACTAGTTTTAGTGAATAAAATATGAAAAAAAAAATTTTTCCACCAGTAGAACCCTTTAAGATTAAAGTTGTAGAGCCACTAACAATTCCTTCCGAAAAGAGAAGGAGGAAGGCGATAAAAGAAGCAGGTTATAATACTTTTTTACTCTTATCTGACGATGTTTTTATCGATTTGTTGACAGATTCTGGAACATCAGCAATGTCCGATAATCAATGGGCAGGTATGATGTTAGGGGATGAAGCTTACGCTGGAAGCAAAAATTTTTATAATTTGGAAAAATCTGTGCAAGATGTCCTAGGATACAAATATATAGTTCCCACTCATCAAGGACGTGGCGCAGAACATTTAATGTATAGTACCTTAGTGAAACCAGGACAACTAGTTCCTCGAAACATGTATTTTACCACTTCAAAGGTTCACGTAGAGCTTCCTGGCGGTAAAATGGTTGATGTTATTATTGATGAAGCCCACGATCCAGAAAATACTCATCCATTCAAAGGAAATGTAGATTTCAATAAACTTCAAAAATATATAGATGATTACGGAGTCGATAAAATAGCGTTTGTTAACGTCGAAATGAATGTTAATATGGCAGGTGGTCAACCAGTTTCCATGCAAAATTTAAAAGAATTACGAAAATTTTGTAATGAATATAATCTTAAGATTATTTTTGATGCAACTCGCTCAAGTGAAAACGCTTACTTTATTCGAGAAAGAGAGAAAGGGTATGAAAATACTCCAATCGTAAAAATTCTAAATGAAATGATGAGTTATTCAGATGGATGTATTTATAGCGCTAAGAAGGATTGTTTAGTAAATATTGGTGGTTTTCTCGCAACACATGATAAAGATATCTTTGAAGCTACACGAAGCATGGTTGTCGTATATGAGGGGCTTCATACGTATGGTGGGATGGCCGGCAGAGATATGGAGGCCGTAGCCAGGGGCTTAAGAGAAGGCGCCCAATTTGAATATTTAAATTATAGAGTTAACCAAGTTCGTTATTTGGGAGAATTACTGATGGAAGCAGGCGTACCAATTGTGAAACCTATCGGTGGTCATGCTGTGTTCTTGAATGCATTAGAATTCTTACCTCATCTTGAAAGAGATCAATGGCCAGCACAAACTTTATCTGCTGCCATATATGAAGATTCCGCCGTGAGAAGCATGGAACGAGGGGCGATATCTAAAGGAAGAGATTCAGAAACAGGTGAAAATGTCTTTCCTAAGTTAGAGTTAGTACGCCTGACTATTCCTAGACGAGTTTACACTAATACTCATATGGAGTATACAGCAAATTCAATTGTAAATCTTTATGAAAAAAGAGACTCCATTCCAGGTTTAAAGATGGTTTATGAACCTAAATATTTACGCTTTTTCCAAGCAAAGTTTGAGCAATTACCTCTCTAAAGAAAGGATTTACAA
>JAGXNQ010000114.1:0-8406 GCA_019894955.1 Promethearchaeota archaeon
GTTATAACCTTAAGTGGGTTTATACTTGGAAGCCCCCATCAAATTTTCTCGGATGCTGCTTTAATTGACTCGATAAATTGGTTTGAATTATATTTTTTCAAATCGGAATCAATAAATGGACCGATTCATATATTATTTTTTATCAATTATATATCAATCTTTATTACATTAGGTTTATTGTTTACAATCATCCTCTTGACGATTTCATATGCAGCTAAGGTATTTACTATTCGAGCTGATGCTCATGTTGATGTCTCCATTATAAAAACTCAAGAAGCAACTAAATTCAAAAAAGCCCGTCAAGGAATAAAGATAGCGATTTATACAGTTATATTTATTATAAATTGGGAAATTTTCTCCCAAATTTTTGGAATAGCTGGAATTTTTATTGGCTCTTTAAATATTTCCCTTATCTATACTTTCATCGCATATCGGATTTATATGAAAAAACTCAAGAGAGAAGACAAAAAATTTAATTTTGTTAAACTTATTAAATCACAAATTCAAATTAAAAAATTTCTCTTCGCTCTATTTTGCAGTGGTTATTTTATTGGGATTTATGCTCTCTTCTCATTCTCATACCCCTTTGGTTTTATGTGGCCCTCAAATTTTTTGAATTTAGTTCTAGCAGAAATCGCCTTTCCAATATACTTTTCATTAGAAATCCTTTATCGAAAAGTGATATACCCACTACTTTATTTTATAAAATCACCTAGAAAGAAAAGCTATATAATTATTGGTATCGCTACCTATGTTCAGATTAATTTAATTAGTCTAACAGCGTCATGGGCATTTTTTCCGTCAGTCATGTTTACTTACTTAATCTTTTTAATCGTTATAATCCAAAATACCCTAATTTATGAAAAGACCACGTGTTTCACGACGGTCATCTTAAGTTCCTTCACTATCATACAACTAATGTTCGCGACCGTAATTTCAAATGCATTTGGAATTGGAGCGGTAATAAATCTTTTTGTAATTCTATGATTATGTAAATAATAAATTTTTAAAAGTAAATCCATATTACCTTTAACTATTATCATGGCAGTAAATGAATCTTCAGATAGTAAATCTAAAAAAGGAAATAGGTTAATACTTGGAATTTCATTACCAATATTTTTGATGGGCTTAGTTTCTTTATTTACAGATATTTCTAGTGAAACTATTCAGAGTATTTTACCCCTATTTATAATAGAGGTTGGGGGTACTGGATTGATTTTGGGATTGATTTCTGGAGTGACAACTGCAATTGCAAACATATTAAAAGGAATCACTGGCTGGTGGAGTGATAAAGTTAATAAGCGTAAACCATTTATAGTATCCGGTTATGCTTTATCAAATTTATCTAAACCTCTCATAGGTTTTAGTCCAACTTGGGAATTTGTTCTTGCTTTAAAAGCTACTGATCGCGTGGGAAAAGGTTTAAGAACTTCTTCGAGAGATACACTAATTTCTTATTATGCCGAAGAAAAAGGTAAAGCATTTGGGCTTCATAGAGCTATGGATACACTTGGGGCCGTCTTAGGGTCTTTGATTGCGTTTATATTATTATTTTTCGCTTGGACATATCAACAAATAATTCTCTTTACGATTGTACCAGGAATTATTGCAGTAATACTCCTCCTCCCTATTAAAGACGTATCACCAAATCAAATCGCTGAAAAACTTGGAGAACCGAAAGGAAAAGTAAAAATGGAGAAATTGGATAAAAATTTCTTAAAGCTCATAATAATCCTCGGAGTTATTGAATTTGCCAGCCTAGATGTTGCATTTCTTATTATCAGAGCTGCTGATTATATTCCCACAAACCTTATATTTCTGATACCCGTTATGTATATGATTCTCAATATAGTTTATACGATTTTTTCACCTATTAATGGTTCTCTTTCTGATAAGATTGGTCGCAAGCCGATGATTATAATTGGATTATCAATATTATTACTCTCATGCATTTTCCTCTCATTCCCAGCAGTGATTTCATCATTTTCTTTAGTATTCATAATTATTATTTTCATAATGCATGGGTATTATTTATCTTCTGTTGACCCAATTTCTCGAGCTTACATTGCTGATTTAGCAGGAAAAGATAAGCGGGGTAGAGCTTATGGATATTATTATTTCTCAGTCGGTTTTATCAGCATGGTGGAAGCCATTATTTTTGGGTGGATATATGATGCGGTGTCTGTCGAATGGGCATTCATTTATGTATCTATCTTATTGGCAGTATGTATAGTTATCTTTACAATTACCGACTTTTCTAAAATTATTGAAAAAAAGTAATTATTATAATTATTCTTCACTCCAGATGCGAGCTAAATTAAGAATGACCTCGGTTGCTTTTAAAAGTCCGAGAGTCGGGATTAATTCCTTCCTAGAATGAAATAAAGATCCTCCACCAAATAGGTTGGGAGTTGGTATCCCCATTTCACTAAGTCTAGCACCATCAGTCCCTCCTCGGATGGCAGGAGAATCAACTTCTAAACCTGCTTCTTCTATAGCTTTCTTCGCAATCTCGATAACATGTCTATCATTTTCCATATACTTCAACATGTTTTTGTATTGATGCAATAAACTGAGATTAATCTTTAAACCAGGATAACGAACTTCAAAAATATCTTTCAGTGATTTAATGTAGTCAATTCTTCTTTCATTTTTAGCTGAATCATGATCTCTTATGAGTAATTTTGCTGTTGCTCCCTCTTCATCTCCTTTCAGATCAGATAAATGAAAAAAGCCCTCACGTTCCTCAGTATGTTCTGGACTCTCCGATTCGGGGATATTACTGAAAAATCTACTAGCTATATGAATTGCATTTATCATTTTGTTTTTGGCATGTCCTGGGTGAACACTTAACCCAATGAATTTTATTTGAGCTAACCATGCATCAAAACATTCATATTCTAATTCACCCATCTTTCCTCCATCTAAAGTATAACACGCTTTGGGCAGTCTTTCTTTATCAATTTTTACTGTTCCTTTTCCAATTTCCTCATCGGGAGTAAAACATATAGTAATTGGTCCATGCTTGAATTCTGGATATTTCTGCCATATACTACAAGCTGTCATTATTTCAGCAATGCCTGCTTTATCGTCAGCGCCTAATAGGGTATCGCCAGACGAGGTTATAATATCAAGTCCAATATATTCCTCCAATTCAGGGGCATCTTCTAATGTAATATATAGATTTTCAACGTTAGGGAGCTGAATAGGTCCACCTTCATAATTTTTATGAATTATCGGTTTAACATTTTTCCCACTTACAGCGTTAGAAGTATCTAAATGAGCAATTAATCCAATAGGGTGCACATTTTCTAATCCTGTTGATGGAGGTAGGTCAGCATATACATAACCAAATTCATCAAGAATAATATTTTCTAAATTTAGCTCTTTTAATTCGTCAATTAATATCTTTCCTAAATCAACTTGATTCGAACTTGAGGGATGAGTTGATGATTCATCATCTGAAGTGGTCCAAACTTGGATATATTTTAAAAATCGTTTAACTACATCACTTAACAAAAAATCATGAACTTCCGCTGATAAATTCATATTTTTACAAATTCATCTTTTAATAAAAAAGATTCCAATAAAAATAAAAATAAGAATTGTATTTTTTACCAGATTTCATATTTCTGATCTAATTTTAATCCAAATACTACTAAATAAGGGAGTATTAGATCCCAAAGACTGATTTCTACATTAATAATAATCACACCTATTACCACGGCATTCCAAGCACTAATAGAAGGTAATCCAATGAATTCAAGGGTTGTAAAAGCCAAGTAATCCGAAAATAAGGTAAGAAATAACCATACATTTAATATCATCATTACTATTATTCTTAATACGATACCTAATAATCCCGTTAATATGTATGTGGTCAATTTTTTATATTTTTGACTATTTCGACGCCCAGGTTCGGTTTTGTGTAGTCTTAATAATATAATTGGCACGATAATTAAAGATAGTGTTGCAAAAAGTTTCATCAATGGCCCTATTGCAGGTACAGATGGATCAAATGGGAAAAGTGCTAGAGTACCAATCAAGCAACATAATAATCCAGATTTAGGTCCAAAGATCAAGAAACACGTAATCCATAAGATGGAGACCGGATCAATAATTGCAATACCCCAACCAGGAATTCTAGGTATGATAGGTGTCAAAAATGCTGAAAGAACAAGAGACATGGCACCAAACAATGCAGCACCAGTAACTTCAAGAGTTAGACGTGTTCTTTTTGACATTGATGTTGCTATTTCCTTTTCTTCATGTAATTCTCTTTCCATTTTAATCTCAAATTTGTTTTTACTAGTATTAGGTGGTAAAATTTAATTCTATTTTTAACTATTTGGGTAGATAGGAATATGCGATTTTAAAATCCATAACATAATTTTCGCAGGAATTATGATTTATCGGTTAATATAAGTTGATTAAAATATTCTACTTTATTAAAATTAAGGCAAATTTTAAGGTTTTTATTTATCATGGCTATATCTTCAATGATCTATTCTACCCAAAAAAGAGTAATTATTTTTCTGAATCGCTCTTTAGAATTTTCTTTTCTGTTGCATCTAACTCTAACCAATCACTAACGAGTTTAAGTTGTTTCCTTGAAGTACCCGATAATACTCTAAGAAAAGGGAGAAAATCCTGGATTGCTTCGATTTCTGATATTTCATATTTCTTATTAATCTTTTCTACAACTAAACGTTCATTGGCAGTTAAGGAAAACATTCCCGTTGATCTATATCTTGGAAATGACACCTTTTTAAAACCATGATTATCTCTTTTAGATTTTTGAGCTAATGTAACTCCCCCAGCAAAAAGGTCATAGAAATATGGCAAAGTGGACCAATATTGGTTTTTTTGGATTCTACCAAATATTTGATCAGCAATAGATAAATTCTCATACGCTACAACCAACTCAGAATTTAATTTAATGAACGATGGGATATTCTCATTAACCCATTTATATAAAAAATTATAATCAACATCCGATTTATTTGTTAATACCTTTGCTTGTTTCAAAGTTGATACTTCTTCAAATAAATCTCGTATCACCATAAAGATTTCTTCAGTGCTATCTCTATGTAAGCTATTAATTAACTCTGAATTGAGCTTTCCAATACTTCCTTGACTGATACCTTGGAGATCATTAATCATACCCCGTAAATCGCCATGATTTTTCTCAATTATCGAATTTATTATTCCTTCCTGAACATTAGTAATTTTTTCTTTTTTCAATATTTGTTTTATAATTCTTAGCGTTTCATCACTTGATAACGGATTTATTTCTAATTTATGAATTTTGTTATATAATGGCTGTAGACTTTGCTTGTATTCATTTGAACACATTATTATGGGAAATTGAGTGGTATCAATAATAGTTAAGATTGTTGGAACAGCTCCCTTATCAGCTACTCCATAAAGTCCATCAATTTCATCAATTAGAATAATTTTATCCTTAGATTGAGTTAAATAATCCATGATTCCTCGAGTTTTTACCGTTTCGGTCAATTTAGATTCAAGGCTCTTCTTAGTTCTTACATCAGATGCATTAGTTTCTATAACATCCAAATTTAAATCGTTTGCAAGAGCATATACTATGGATGTTTTTCCTACACCAGGAGGTCCTTCCAATAATATTGCTACTCTATCTTGAGATAATTTAAATAGCTTTTTTTGTTCTTTTTCTCCGTGAAGTCGATTGAATGATTTAATACTCTGATTTTTCTGATTTATTGCTCTTTTTTCTCGGAAGAAGGTCTTAATAAACTTTCTTAATTCTTCTGCTAACTCAATTTTATGTCCCTTTAACTTAGCTGAAGGTAAAGCCATTTCACTCATTGATTTTGGGCGATATTTTTCTACCCAAGGCATTTTATTTAATACTGATTCACTCATAATCTCCACCTATAAGAATTCTGAATAGTAACATAGTTTAGAGAGCAAGCTTGATATTTGTATATCTGAATCTCTTCCATCGATTGCACGAAAGTCTGCATCTGCTATCATATTTATAAGGAGAGAGAGAGAATAGGTGCTCAGAGGGAGCTTACTTAATTCATTGTAAAGTAAAAGGAATAAATCCTGAACACTATATTTATAATTTGATTGAATTTTTCGAGATAATTCTCTCGCTTTATGAAATTGTCCTTTAAAAGTCATTAAAAGAAGGCTCCGAATTAAATTATTTTGAAAAACCATAGAATTTTCATATAAATTATCAATCTTCACATTGTTATCACTGATTGAAGTAATTTGAAGTAAATCTATTGCTTTTGCGATTTTACCTTTGGTGATTTTATATAGATGTTCTATTGTCTCGTTATCAATAGTTAAATTTTCATTTTTTGCGATAGTAGCAATCATTATCTTGAATTCTTCAATATCCACGGGAGGAACCATTATAAGTTGGCATCTACTTTTAATTGGATCGATTATTCCCGAAGTGTTATGTGATATCAATATCATGCGACAATTGGAACCAAAACTCTCCATCAATCTTCTAAATCCTTGCTGATTAGATCCAAGAGTCTCAAAATTCTTTACGATCAAAATTTTAAATGGAACATCCCCCATTGCTTTTATACTTACAAATGGTTTAATTTTTACATGAATAAATGCTGGAGTAGTGATAGTTTTTCCTGCTAAACGACCTATTTTACTGGTTGAATAATGAGCTTCCGATCGAGCCTTGGCACGCTCTTCACTTGTTAATGGGACATCAGCATATACAATTTTAAAGTTAGGTTCATAAAAAGAACCAAGAAATTCTTGACAGAATAATTTTGCAATAGTCTTTTTACCAATACCTTCTGATCCAAGTAGAAGTAAATGAGGGAAATTCTCACTTTTAATATATTCTTTTAATCTATTTTTGACTTTAGATCTTCCGCAAACTTCATCGAGAGATTTGGGTAAGTACTTAATCCTCCATATTGGAATATTTTCTGTCAAATTATCCTCCTGTCACGAAATTATTTACTTTTTATACTAGCAATTAACTCTGATAGTAAAGCAGTCATCTGAATTCTTTCATCTGCACCTTGACTTATTCGATAGTCGATTTCACCAATAAATGCATTGATTAAAGGGTATTTGTCTTGTTTTATATCAAGACTAGGTAAAATATCGACAATTTGGCGAATAAAATTTCTGCTATCAAAATTCTCAATTGTACTCAAAAGATCTTTTATTTTTCCTATATCACGATTATTCAAATTATCAAGTAATTTGTTCATTGTATTCTTATCAACATATCCCGATATCTTGAATAGCTCATCTAAATCTAAATTATCTACCAATTCAAGGGCAACAGACATCTGTAATGTGTTGATTGCTTTTCTTAAATCCCCACTTGAAATAAAATAGAGAGTTTCAAAGAAGGCAACAGATTTTTCTTTTGGAATTTTTAAATTCTCCTGTTTTGAGATGAACTTTAACCGTTTTATAATCATTTCTTTGCTTAAATTTGCAAACCTAAAAACAGCACATCTGGAAATTATTGGGTCTATAATTTTATTAATGTAATTACACATTAATATAAATTTTACAGAAGTAGATGATTTTTCAATCATCCTTCTTAATGCTTGTTGAACTTGAGTAGGAATGTTATCCGCTTCATCTAAAATGACGAATTTTAAGGATTTTTTCTCAATAGAAAAATTCATTGAATGATTAATAAAATTCTTGATAACCGTTCGAACAAAATCCATCCTTACGGTATCAGATGCATTCAGTTCGAGCACGTTTCTATGATAATTTTGCTCTCCTATTATTGTTTTTGCGATAATTAACGCTGTACTTGTCTTTCCCGTGCCTGCTGGACCGGTGAAAATCATGTGTGGTATGTCTTGTTTTAGTACAAACTCTGAGAGATTATTAATTGCTATATTCTGACTTACAATTTCACTAAAGGATTTTGGACGATATTTCTCAACCCAAGGTGTCTCTAAATCAATCAATCCTGCGCTCACTTTTACATTCTAACTTATATCCACTACTTTTCCGTAAGATCTAACTCCATTACTTCATAAACTTTCTTAAAATTCATTTTTGAGTATAAGCTTGCAGCTTCCTTTGCTCTTTCCTTAATATTAACTTTTATTTTTTCAACTTTAATCTTCTGTAGGTGCTCTATTGCTTTCTTTAATAACAATTCACCAATCCCTAGCCTTCTATACCCATCCTTAAGAAATACCTGTTTTATGTATCCTTCAGAAGTCCCAAAAGGATCAATTCGTAATTCAGCAATGATCATTCCAACTACCTCATTTTCTTTTTCTTTATCAACAGCTATCAATATTCCATGTCGCTGTAAACTGTCGAAAATCCTGCGTCTTATACCCCAATCAAAACGTTTCGGATCAAATTTCTGCCCTAATGATTCTACTAATTCTTTTG
>JAGXNQ010000114.1:8416-8789 GCA_019894955.1 Promethearchaeota archaeon
GAATCTATATCTTCTGGAGATGCTATTTCGACTATTATATTTCTCATGATATCTTCATGCTCGTATCTTATTTTATCATTAAAATATTTAATATTCTATCAAAATTTAAATGTTCTTCATGTGTACTTAATAAAATATGTTGAATTTAATCTTCACTCCCTTTTAATTTTAAGCGATATTTAAGTGTAATCTAAGATATGAATTGATTTTTATTTGAGATTAATTAAAATCCATTTAGCAAGTCGATTGAAAAAATGAAAATTTTGCTTAAAAAAGAGATTGATATTGATTTAACGAGCTGAAACGCCATCCCATGCTTTTACTTCGGGGTCTTCAAATCCACAAACGGCACATTTTTGATTAACTTCCCAGG
>JAGXNQ010000115.1:0-341 GCA_019894955.1 Promethearchaeota archaeon
GTTCAAATACCAATTCAACTCCAGAATTTTCTGCTATATTACAGCACGTTTTCAATGATGATATTATGTTTAATTTCTCCTTTGTGGGACTACTATCATACTTATACCGCCCTCGAATCAAACCAATGATAACTTTTGATTGAGTTTTTTGTCCAAATTCGATATATTTCTCAATTCTTTCAATTGCTTTCATTCGTATTGATTCTTGAGAGTCTCCAAAAGAACATCCGAAACGGATATAAGTACTCCCCGTACCTAAAGCAGGGATTTCCATCTCGTAGGAATCCATTATTTCTATGAATTTAACCACATCAATTTTTTCGGGCTCAAGTAAGCTCAAT
>JAGXNQ010000115.1:351-8704 GCA_019894955.1 Promethearchaeota archaeon
GTAGTGTGAAAGATTAAATGACAAAATGGAATCTACCCCCCTCTGGAGGACATATGGATATTCCGGATGGGATATATCTTCAAAATATGTCAATCGATGAGATAAATGAGAGAATTAGCAAAAATGATGTGATAATCATTCCAGTTGGCTCTACAGAAAATCATGGCCCTGCGGCATGCATAGGAGAAGACACTTTTTTGGTAACTAGAATGGCAGAACTCGTCGCTGAGAAAACGGGATGTACAGTAGCTCAACCTACTTGGTATGGAAGCCATCCCTACCATCATGTGGGAATGCCTGGTACTATCATTGTACCTGAAGATATTTTCAAAGGATTATTAAGAGCCATTATAGCAGGATGCTGGAACATGGGATTTCGAAAGATGATATTATTAAATGGACACGGTCAAGAATATGTCATCCCGAGTGCTATCCATGAATGGGCAAAGAATTATCAATTGCCTGCAGTTATCTGTAATGTTAATTGGTATCACGCCATTCCAGAGTTTTGCAAAGATCAAGAACACGGGGGTCCTTTTGAAACTCCTTTTATCCATGCTGATGAAGCAGAGACTTCTTTTTCCATGACTCTGTTTCCTGAAATGGTAAAAAAAATAGATGCATGTGAAGATAACGAAGTAGTAGGATGGATGCCCGAAGGACATGTTGATAAAGCGGGAAATATATATCAAAAACCAATTCGATGGTACGGTCAAGTAGGTTTTGGACCTATTGAAGTATCTGCATATCCCGAGGGTCATGTAGGCTGTCCAAGTAAAGCAACCTTCGAAAAAGGAAAACCTGGAATGGAAGCATTCCTAGATTACCTGGAAAAATTAGTTACAGATATTCTGAAAACATTTCCTCCTGGGGAATTACCACCGACTGAAGAGATCACTCAACGTGATCCCAAAGAAATTGAACCATATATCAAAGGACCATTGAATGGAGGTAAAAGCATTTACGAATTGAGATATCCTCCTTAAAAAAAATTAAATTCAATATATTAACATTAAAGTTAAAATTTATTTGGGAATTGTACCTAAATGGCGAGAATTGTATAAAAAAGATAAAAAAATAATAATAGATTATAATTTAGAACCACAGTAAGCGCAATAGACTGCTGAATCCCGCGAAACTGGGGTACCACAATTTGGACAAAATAGATTACTCTCTTCAACTGGTGGTTTTGATACCTGAACAGGTTTAGGTTGAAGAACTTCCATTGATTTAGCTTCTCCAGTAGAAGTTGAGAAATTACCTCTCAATCTGCCATCTGCTTTTAAGTCTAGTATGATAGCTCTTATGTCTTTTATTGAGATGCCCGTATTTGCACTAATTTCCTCAACCGAAACGTTTGGACTTGTTGAGAATTCGTGAGAAACAACATTTCGTAGCTTGCTACGATTGGCTACCGCAGAAATTTGACCTCCAACAATGGCAAAACCTATCAGTAGCAATATGTATCCCCACCAATTGAATAAACTATTGGTTAGTAAATTAAAACTCCAGTAGAAAAACATACCTGCAATAATTAAAGAACAGATAGAAAAGCCTTCAGAGTATTGATTCCTTTTATATTTAATATTAATCAACCTTTCAATTATATTGTTTAATCATATTAAAGAAAGATAATATAAATAAAAACAAGAGACCAATTTTTATAACAGAATAAATAATAGAATAATAAAAAAAAGAAGTAATATCATAACCTCGATCCACAATAAGCACAATATACCGCACTTCCTTCCTTAATAGGGGTCCCGCAATTTTGACAATAAGTAAGCCTTTGTGATTCAGTGGGTTGCTCCTCATTAGAAACTGATTTCATTTGACCCGTTTTTGTTGAGAATTTACCTCTTAATTCTCCACGTGCTTTTAAATCTAGTATTATCGCACGTGCATCTTTTATTGTAATTCGAGATTCCGCAGCAATTTCTTCTACACTTGCGCTTGGGTTATCAATAAAATGAACTTTGACAATGCTTCTTAACCGGCTTCTGTTAGATAGAGCATAAATTTGACCTGAAATTATCGCTAACCCAATAAAAATCCAAATAAATCCTAACCACCATAAATTTAATGGATATGGACCAAATCCGAACCAAAAGCCATTAAAAAGTGTATTAAAACCCCAATAGAGAAAAATACCTGCAAATACTAATCCACATATACTGAACCCCTCTGAATATTGATTTTTTTCATATTTCAATTAATTTCACATCCTAATTTTAATCATTACAATATACAATTCATAAACTTTCTTATTAGTTGAATAGACCAATATTTGAACTTGATATATAATTCATCCAATTTAAAAAAATTCCCTAAATAAGGTTTCACGACTCTACATTTACAGATTTGTTTATCGTACTAAAAACGTCCTCGACCTTTATCTGATCCACGGTGAGAAGAATAATTAATCTGTCGAGTAATTTAATTGTTAAAATATAATAATTATCTGAGTGAATAATATTAAAATCAGGACTATGTAATCCAATCGATTCAGTAGTTTCTTCCGCTAATTCATAAAGTTGTGAGAGATTTAAAGAGATGGACGCTTTATTAAATTCATCCTCATTAATATAGGATTTAATCACGGAACCATTCAGAGAAGCTATTAGGACGAAAAAAATTGATGGACCGAATTCATTAATTAAATTATTTAAGATGGATTCAGAATCAAATAGAACCGTCATTATTATGAGTAATATTTATTATAATCTTAAATATTTATGCATGTTATCTTTAAGACTAAATCCTTAAATTGTTAAATACTTATCAATAACACTTTCAAATTCATTAAAAGCGGTTACATCTCCATCAAAATTCTTTACTCGCTCTTCATAGCGATCAAAAAATTCCTCAACAATAAGGTCGATGTGTTTTTTTATAACTTTTGAGTTGTTGGTTTCTGTGAAACAAGCAAAGATGATGTCGTCTTTCATGTTAACAAGAAATTGATGGTTTTCAAAATTGATAGCTTTCAGATTTTCACCCGATTCTTTTCCAATTAATTCACTTGAAAAAGTCAACATTGCCGATATAAATCCTCCAATTTGAATGACGTTATCTCTCAAGAACTCATTCTCTTCTTTAATCTTAGAAAATAAGGAATGACCCGCACTGCTTACAATGAAGATTGCAGATACATCAGGTAATTTTACTACTACTTTTGAACAGATTGCATCTAAATTGGAATTGGAATAATTTGAGCAAAATTCATTAACAATGTTGCTTGAAAGTGAACAAAGATCATCGTATTTTATGAGTTTATCTTTCTCATTTATGTAAAATATCGAAAAAGTTCCTGTATCTACTTTAAAGAAATGAATATATACGGTGTACATCCCAATTAAGTCTATTAGCTTTCCCTCTTCTTTTTCAATGATTTCTTCTCTATAATTTCTAATTAATTTATCTAACAGAGAAGAATTGATTCCTTTCATTAGAATGATATTAAATTTGTGCTGAGTTATGGACACTAACCCTAATCCAAGTAACTCAAGGCTTTTAGGATCAGTAACTATATCCTGAAAAGGGTGTTCTAATACAATCATTCGATTTGTGGTAAAAAAATAAATTTGTGTCAATAATTCTATTTTTTGTACTAATAATCTTATTAATTTTATAACTATTTAAAGTTTTTGGATTTCAAAACTATTTTGTACGTTTGAGACAAATTCTCCCTATAGTCCCTATATAAACCAGAATAAAGCTTAAATACGATTTAAGTTATTAAAAATATGTTATAAAACTTTTTATTTTTTTGTAAACAAAAAATGAATAAAAAAAAAAAAGAAATAGGGATTATAGATGGAAGAAATAATGGATAATGAAGTATTTGATCTTGAGCAGCATGTGGCAATATTTAGAAAGAAAAAAAAATTCCAAATTAACCAGTTATCTGGAATTGATAAAATACTTAATTCTATAGAATATTCACGATTTATTAATAGTGTATACAATTTCTTTAATAAACAAGTACCTAATGTTGAAGGAAGATTAGCATTAAAACACTATTCTAATGCCGATATTATAATTGACCAATTCTGGAGTAACTTATTAGGAAATGAATTGAATAACAAGTTTATATCTGGAATTCAATCCAAATTGAGCTTTTAATTGAAAGGAAGGACCAATTTTTAAATTCCTTCTTATTAACTCTCCGAGAATATGATATGGGCCTGGCAGGATTCGAACCTGCGAAATCCCGCTCCGAAGGCGGGTACCCTATCCATGCTAGATTACAGGCCCTAAAAACAGTTAGGGTATGTTATTTTTATGGTTGACTTCTAAAAAATCTTACGAACGATTTTGTTTTATGACGATTTTTTGGAGTGCATCGATCCATTCTTTAAGATTATTTACCATCCAAGCAACAGAATCACGTTCACCTAATCCATTTATAAAAAAAACTTTAAGGAGTGGTCTAAACTTGCTTTTATGTAAATGTGATTTGACTGTATCAATCTCTTTAATAGATTTAATAGGAATTTCTAATATTGTTTTAGGTTTGACCCACATTTCAAAATATAATTTCTCTTCCGTTAAAACGAGTACACCATTCCCTCTGACTTGCTTAACACCTTTGGACTCTAATCCGAAGTAATTAGCACTTCCAAAAGCTCCTAGAACTTTTTGGCCTTCGAACTTTTTCATAATTTCTTCTTGACGTTTCTTAAATAGTTTAGCAACCATGATAGTACCTTCTTTTATTTTAAGGGATTAATTCAATCAAGTATAATTATTAATAAAGGTTTAATTATGAGTTTTACTACTTCTTTTTCATGAAATAATTGATATATCCAAAAAAAAGGTTTAGTATGTTCTTCGATACGATTGCATCAGAAAGATTACCCTCAAATTGAATAAAACCCTTAAGATAGGCTTCAGAAGCTGTCATTTCTTGCCTTATAATTTTAGTGATAATGTTTTTTGACAGGAAGGAATGAAGCACATGAACATTTTCAGGAATTTTTTCGTAGAAATTATTATTATAACTGAGGACATGATTGGTGTTTTTTATCCAGATGTTCAGGTCGAGATCGGTTATATACAAGTGGAAGATTATATCATCATATAACTGCAATTCATCCATGATTTCTTCGGAGTCATTTGCAATTTTAATTGCCACTTTTATGAATTTATCCAAGGAACTCCCAAATATATCTTCCGAGGTTTCTAATGCGTTCAAAACTAAATCAATGACTTTTGTATCTATCATGGAAGTTATTAATGTATTTTTAATATGACGCCACTAAATTAGGAGTATTGGTGTTAATCTATGATCGTAATAAAATTCGGTAATATAAATAGGTTTATAATATGAGAATATGAGAATTTATAAATAAAAAATTTCTATTTTGCACGATTCATGCCATTTTTTTTCTTGAGATACTCGACAAAAAGCCTGAAAATTTTAACATAATGTAATCCTTGCGAAAGATCTCCCTCTACCCTGAGCTGACCTTTCATGAAAGCATCAGTTCCACTAATTTCACCTTTTAAAATCTGAATTATCAACTTCTTAGTATAACTTACCCTGAAGGTTGCTTCAGGATTGAACCCCTTTTCATAGGATAATTTACCTTCTAATACATCAAGCCAATAATTATAACCTACATCGAGCACACTGGTTTGATAAATATCATCATAACCAGATAATTCTTCATGAAGTTCTTCTGCACTATTTATTATTTTTATTCCTGCCTTGATGATTCTCTCTAAAACTGGGATGAACTTATCATCCTCTTCTTCTAAAATTGAAATTAACGAACTTAAAGGTTCACGATTGATCATTGAATTCAATAGAATTACAAAACCTCATACCTATAATTATTAATCTTGTCTTACATATTTATCTTTTTTCTTGAAAGATTTCCCTTATAAGGATATTTAAATGAGAATAAAAATGGAGTAAATACTCAAAATTGTATAAATTATTTAATTTGGTTTTTGAAATCGAATATAAATTTTTTTATCTATTTCTTGTTTAGAGGATATATTAAATCCAACGGCTTTCCCCAGATCAATGAAATATTTAAGGTCTTGTTCTTTGTTCCAATGCGTGCCATAACCTGTATCAATTTCTTTATCTCCTATTTTTACCTTTACTTCTGCACCATAAAGTTCTTTGTTACTTTCTCCTTTTTTTAAGATTACCATGTCCCACAAAACCAATTCTCCTCCCTTTTTTAGAACTCGATAAATCTCTTCAAAGATTTCTCTACGATTCTCCATTGGTACATACATGAACAGGTAAAAAGCTGTTGCAGTCTCAAAAGTTTCATCCAAAAATTGTAAATCCTTCGCATCCATGATGATTTTCAAATAATCTCCATCAGCAGCTTCTTCTAATTCATTTTTTCTGCGATCTATGGCAATTACTTGGGTTCCTTTATAAAGCCCAATAATCCCTTCTCCTCCGCCTCCAACATCCAATATCCTTCCATTTAATTCAACATTCGTCAGATCAATTAGGTGTGGATCAATAAAAAACATCTTTTCTTCTGCCATATTTTAATCAATTTAAAGTGAAATTTTGTAATGTTAATATATAAGCTCGCATTTAATTAAAATCAATCAAAAGTAAATAGATGAATATTGATGAATAAAGAAAAATACTACAAAATATTGTTTATTGTTGCTGCTTTGTATAATATCATTAATTCAGTGACTTTTATCTTAGTATCTATTGTTGCGACTGATCTTTTCCCTCTTTTCGGAGTCGAAATACCGCCCAGCATGATTTGGTTACAATTATCCTTGATTTTAATAGCGCTATTCGGTGTGGGATATATAATGGTAAGTCGGGATATTTCAAAAAATCATGGGTTAGTTTTGATTGGAGGTTTAGCAAAATTATCTTTTTTCCTCTTAACAATGATTTATTTCTTGTTAGGTGATGTAAACATTCTCATAGTGTTGTTAGGAGGAGTTGATTTAATAATGGTAATTCTTTTTATCGAGTTTTTAATCTTCCAGTCAAAAAATGAGTAATTTTAAATTATTCCTTTATAATTTCTTTTTTTTTTAAAATAAATAGTTTTTCTTTACAATCCAGTGGTTTTTAATTCTTCTAATAGTTCTTTTTGTTTCTTGCTTAATTTCGAAGGTACTTTAATATTTATTTTAACAAGTTGATTTCCTCTTTCCTCAGAATTTATTTTGTAAAAACCATTGTTTTTTAATCTTAGAACTGTATTATCTTTAGTCAAAGGAGGGACGGTTACACTTATAGATTTTTCTATTCCTGGAACTTCGATCTTCCCGCCTAACATGGCAGTAGTAAAAGGAATTTCTTGTTCAATAAAAATATCATTACCAACTAGTTTAAATTTATCATCAGGACGAATATTTATATTTATGTACAAATCCCCAGCTACTCCACCGTTTGTTCCAGGCATTCCTTTTCCATTTAAACGTAATTTCTGCTGATCTTTCACTCCTCTTGGAAGTTTAACTTTTAATGTTTCTTGCTTCCCCGATGCAGGATTTCTATAGGACATCCTTCTTTCTCCTCCATGAAATGCGTCCATTAAATCAATTTCCATATCATAACGTAAATCATCTCCTTCAATTGGTCTACTTCCAAAATGATCAGTACGAACTCTTGAAGTTCTTCCTTGTTGATTAAAAACATCAAAGATATCTCCTAAGTCATTAAAAAAATCAGAACCTCCTGATTTTTCACCCCTTCGTGATCTTCCTTGATTTCCAAATATTTCACTAAAATCAACACCACCAGGAGATCCTGTATAATAATATGTTGTAGTTCCATCTGGAGATCGATTAACCCTTGCACCACCTGGTACTTCACCTTGATCCCATTGTTGGTAAGTAGTAGGGTCGCCATCAACGACTCCAAATTTATCATACATTTCTCTTTTTTTATCATCACTTAAAATACTATAAGCCTCGTTAATTTCCTTGAACTTTTCTCCTGATTTAGATTCATCTGGGTTAACATCAGGGTGGTATTTGCGAGCCAACTTACGAAAAGCTCTTTTAATCTCATCTTTTGAAGCACTTTTTGAAATCTCTAATACTTCATAATAATCTTTTACCATTTTTCAACCCCTCATTTATAAAATAATACTACTTATAATCGTGAAAATTAAAAAATAAAAAATTAAAAAAAAAAATTATTCATAATCTGCATCAATGATGTCATCATCTTGGCCTGAAGCTTTACGAAATTGTTCTTGTTCCTTTTCAACTTGTGTTTTTTGGTTTTGTTCTTGATTACCCCCCATTCCACCAGGAGGCGCTCCATTATGTGTGCCTTGAGGTGTTCCTTGCTGTTGACCATACATTCTTGTGGAAACTTCATGTAAGGCTTTCTGTAAGG
>JAGXNQ010000116.1 GCA_019894955.1 Promethearchaeota archaeon
GCGTATCTTTTTACTATGCAGATTTAATACAGGACGGTAAAATCCAAAATGATTTGGATGATATCAGGATCGTTGAAAAAGGCATTTTAAGAAGTTATTATATTAAAAAGGATTATCCTTCTCCCAATTTTGTTAATATTTGGTTTGATACAAATATCTCAGCAAATTCAATTGAAAGTGACACATACCTGTATTTTGGAAATCCGACAGCTAATAATAATGAGGCTAATGATCCTTCTGAAAGTTTTGGTTGGATCAAAAATGGTGATTTTGAGTTAGATGTAAATACAACTAGTAAATTTATCCCTTATGGATGGAATTTTTCACATAATCCCGTCGATCAAATTAAAGGAGTTTCAAATCCTTATCCAACAGAATCCAGTTCTTCAGCTACTAGTTATGATTTTTTTGTAAATAAATTAATTGATAACCCTCAAGGTGGTGAAAGAGTCGCTCAAGGAGATTATTCATATAAATTTGGAGCTCTTAGTCCAACTTTACCAGATGGTGTTGTGAATGACTATGCAAGTACCTTTTTTAGTTATCCATTTACTGTGCCAACTGTAAAGGATGGAGGGAAAATTTCAATGAGTTTTTTTAGGAATGTAAGAACTCACAGGTTTGAACGTCCAAAGAATATGGGTGAAATTAATAAGGATGGCTATTTTATCAGAATTTTAAATGGAACTTCAAACTATGTTAGTAATCCCGACAATCACGATGATACAGCAATCAGTCCCTCTTTCCAAAATTATATTGAATCAAATGATGGTTATGCGTATTATAATGTCCCAGCAAAGAAATGGAATGATCCTACTTTATTACTAGATTTCCCAGGACATGCCACTATAATTGATACTATGTCAGATAGTGGTCTCGATGGGGAACTAACAGGATATATTAATTATGATATAACCGCGTATATGGGGAAGAAAATTTATTTTGAATTTGGAGTATGGGGTGATGAATCGAATGCAGATAAAAAAGAAAAGTCTGCTTTCTTTCAAGTTGATGATTTGGGTTTTAATTATACTTTAAGCGCTTCAATTAATGAGATTCAAGATAGAACTTCAGACATCACTATATCAACGAGAGATATAGATGGTTTAGTATTAACAAATGTTGAAATCTTCATTGTGAATGAATCTGCACGTGGTACCAGTAATTTTATAGTAGAAAGTGGTGTATCATCATCGATAGATGGATCTGTAACATTTGAAAACATTTTAAATGGAGCATATAATATAACAGCAAACTACACTTTAGATGGAAATGATTATGAACTTTATAACAGTACTAAATTTAATCAAATCACTTACAATTTTACTGGGAAATCATACGACATAGATATCGCGTTAGATGTGTGGACAATTGATTTTGAGATAACAGATTGGGATAGTATACCGTTGAGTTATGGTTTCATCAACGTAAGCGATGAAAAAGATGGAAACTTTTTAAAAACTCTGACATTAGATAATGATGGAAAGGCGACTTTCAGATGGAAAACGGATCCAGATTTCTATTATGAGGTATTTTATGATAACGATGATTACGTAGGCGCTCCGTTTTTACTTAATGAGAGTTATATATACCGTAGTAGTTATCTAACAGACAGAATGCAATCTCATAATATTTTCATAAATGAAACTAATTTGAAATCAAGTTCAAGTTCTCAATATGAAATTCAAGAACTTGTTTATACAGACGGTTCACAAACCATCTTTAGTAATAAGAAAATTATCAAAGCGAATATAACCTTAGCTAATATGAATGACCAAATCTCAAATGTTTCGATATATTACGTTGATAAGGATAATTCAACTGGAGAAGGTGATGAAAATTTAATTCTATTCAAGGATAATTATGATTTCGATAGTCATAGTGATTTTATATCACTAGATATAGCAAAAACTAATAATTCTAAATTGATTTCTGAATCTTTTGATGTTCATGGTTTATTTTTAATCGTTAGTGGAAGGAATAATACTGAATGTAATGGACTGGTCACTATTGATTTACTTGAAAGTACAAATATCCGAAATGTAACTGCACTCTCACGATTAGATATTCGTGTTATCAATATTAATCAACTTTTTCCGGAAGGTGCACCAATCGACTCGTTAATAAAAGTATCAGATGATAGTAGTCAAGCATTAGTGAATCTAACATCAATTGCGGTAAGAGATGGATATTCATATGGTCAAAATAATGGTTATGAAATTCCTTTTTGGTTTTTCAGAGGTAGAACTTATAATTTCTCTATAGATGTTTTAAATATAACTGATGTTTCTTTTAACGTCACCTATATGAGCCCTGAAAATCAGTGGAGACCAATATCAAATACGGGTATTAAAAATTATAATTATACTTTTTATGAAAGTGGAAGTATCACCTTCAACATTATTTTTGAAAGTGTTCTGAATCTTACTCATTATGACACTACTTTTTACAATTCATCTGGTACAACCCAAGCGACTTGGGGAGAATTTTTGAATTATTCTATTGATTTTTATTTCACCGATGATGGAGGAGATAATTGGTACCCTATAACAAATCCTAGTTCAACTTGCTCAGTTGAAATTACCACTCCGGGGAATGATGAGATATTATTAAGAACAATAATGACATCACACGGAAATGGTACTTTTTCAATTGCTATTAATTCTTCAATATTTTCTGCGGACTATTCTTATAAATATTACTATATCTCTATTATTGGAAATAACCCTGGTTATCCTCCACCTAATGAAAAGACTTTTCTTGTTAGATTAAATTCAATCCCAACAGAAATGACAGCACATGACTATGAGACTCTTTCAGAAATAAACAATAATAAAATTATTGTCTACTTCGACGAATTAATCAATATTTCAGTTCGATATTCTATTTTAAGTTCTGGGATTTCATTAGAAGGTGCTATTCTCTCATATGTATGGATAGGTTTATCCCCTATCATAATTTCTTCTGATCCAATCAACCAAGGATATTTTACTTTCACAATTGACACATTTGATGCTCAAACTATTGGATTAAAAATAATTAGTCTTACAGCTCGCTATGAAAACTACAGCCAAATCACAAATTATTTGATATATTTAGATATTTTGCCAAGATTAACTATGATTAATGGGAATGAAGATTTAGAGTATGTAAATAAACAGATCTGGGTTCAAAATGCTCATTTGTTTAATTTCGTTTATGAAGATTTAGTTCGTTCAACTATAATTGGAGATCTGGATGTAGCAACATACATTTGGCAAGAAGTTGATAATTTTGGGGATATTATTGAGGGAAGAGACGGATCTGGAACACTTTATGAAAATGCAAACAATACATATTCTTTAGATTTCGAAACCGAAATAAAATCAGTTGGATATTATCTACTTTATATCACATTACAAAAAGAAAATTATGAGATAAAATCCGCTTTAATAAATATGCAAATTAAGCTAAGAGAGTTTTCTTTAGATGCAACAAATATTGAAAACAATCAATTGAATACAGATCAAGGCGATGATTTAGAGATCACAATCAATCTGATTGACGAATCAAGGGATGACATCCAACTCGAAAATGCGACTGTTTATTTAGAAATGCTAGGGATCCGCTATGATTTTAACGAGACATCTGCTGGAGAATATAGATTTACTTTGAAAACGAATAATATTGAGGCTTTTTTTATGTCCCAGATATACTCTGCAAAAATTACTATTCAAAAAGATAATTTCACTACTCAAGAAATCCCAATCTCAATTACAATTAAAATGGAGGAAATTTTTCCTGGAATGCCCACTTTCTATTTCATTTTGATTATAAGCTCAATTGTAGCAGTTATGGCTAGCGCCGGGATATATAGAGGCGTACAACAAGCAAGAATCCCCAAGCATGTAAAAAGGATTAGAAAAATTAAGAAGGCAATAAAATCTAAGAAAGGCATAACAGAGATTTCGATTCCCAGTAAACAAAAAATATTCATAAAATTATTTGGGAATGATTGGAAAGCGATTGGGCTATCAGTAGAGGATTCCCTAAACATGAAAGAATATAAATTGAAAAAAAACTCGTTAGAGGGAGAAGAGAGATAAAATGCCAATCGGATTGTTATTAATGCAATGGGACCCAAAGGTAGGAACAGATATAATTGAAAAATATCCTGAAGAACTTACTGTTTCTGATGAAACATTAATGCAAATTTATGCATCACATGAATATTCTGAAGAACCCGGAATGATAAGCTTATTTATAGGACATTTAAACCTTGCATCATTCTATACAGGCAGAGAAAAGTCTTTATATATAGTTCTCATACTTCATTTAGATGAGGATGCTGATGCCTATGAAGGGGGATTATCAGATATATCTCGAATTATCCTACAACATTACGATGATGATAGTTACATCGATATGATTCCATTTTTATTTCAAAGACTTTCAGCATACCCAATTTTAAACCAAGAACAGATTATTGCTATTACTTACCAAGATGAGGTAAATCGATTACTCATAAATAGATTAAGAGAAGAAGGCGTGGTATCAAAATCTGAATTGAAGATTTGGTTGAAAGATAGATATCGTCGAGGTTTTTTTGATATAGACGCTACATTAAATGAACTTATAAGAAAAGAAATTATTAAAGAAACCTCTGTTAAAGGAATACCTTCTGAACTAATCTTCTTTATTAACGATATCTTTATTATTAGAAGACCTCCGGTGGATCTATTAAAAGAATCTGAAGAAAGAGGTCTTCCCAATGATTTAAAGGATGAATATAAAGTTACTGTTAAAAAATGGTTTGAAAATTACCAGATTTCGGAAGAAGATAATTTAGCCCTTTTAGATATTATTACTGATCCTCAAATATTCGAAGTCTTGAAATTATTAAGGATTGCTATAGTAACAAAGAATGCTTTAATGAAACTGAAAAAGAAAGGTGTTGAAGATATCGATGAGTGCCTAAAAAAATTATGGGAAGCAAATATTGTACACGTTTTCCAAGATAACAATGGAAATGAATATTATGCTCTTTTATCAAATCCATGCATATTTTTAGCTCATCCTAAGTTTATACTTAGTACAATCATTCACCAATATGACGTTAAATCTAAATCAGAACCAGTTCTTATAGAATATCTAAAGGTATTGGATGATAACTACTCGTCAATCAAGATAGATATTAAAAACGAAGATTAAATTTTTGTATTTTTTTTTATTTTAAATTTTTTTATTTTTTCAAAATCAATTCTAATTTTTCTGATTTTTCATTAAATTCTCGATAGAGAGAATAATCTCCTAATTCAAAACAAAGTGTTGATATTTGTTTGAAGTATTCACTAGCTTTAGCAAGATCATTATTTTCAAGGCATTTCTGGGCTTTAGTTATCAGATCATCTCGTTCAAATAAAGGTTTTAATAACGGAGATTCATTTGTACTTATTTCCAATATATCTGCAATTATTTGGATCATTTTTACTCTATTGTTAGGATCAAT
This sequence comes from Promethearchaeota archaeon, assembly GCA_019894955.1. Classification (GTDB taxonomy): domain Archaea; phylum Asgardarchaeota; class Lokiarchaeia; order Sigyniarchaeales; family SOKP01; genus SOKP01. The sequence continues at coordinate 5,489 of JAGXNQ010000116.1, forward strand.
AGCAATCATCTTATATGTTTTGATTCCTAGAATCTTTTCTATCCTTTCAACGTCAAGAGCAGAAGATTGATCTTGTTTATTACCTATTACTGCAATATGAGCATAAGGAGCACTTTGCTTTATTAACTCTATGAAAAATCTACTTTTTTCAACATTTTCTAATGTAGAATCTGTAATTATAAGTACAGCGTCGCTACCTACAATAAAATCATTCCAAAGATAACTAAATTGCTCTTGTCCCGCAAAATCCCATAAGTAAAAAAATAATCTACCGATTTTAACATTAGAGATTTTTCCTGTGATCGTTGGAATGTGAACTGTAGGAATTTCAGTCGAACGAATTAAATTTGTTGTAGTTGTTTTGCCAACACCAGAAAATCCTATTAAAGAAATTTTTGTTTTTAGTGTTTTATGTATATTATATACTAACGGATTAAGTATTTCTAGCAATGATAGTTCAATGTTATCAATTTTATCTCCAAATGTAAAAATAAACTCATTCTTAAACTTAATCAATTCTTTTTTAGATTTTTTGGTTTCATCGTTTAATCCTGTAATGAAAATGAACAGTAGGTTAAGTTTGATTTCATATTGGTACAAGATTTTATATTTAAAATATGAATATACTCCAAAATCGCTACTCAAACCTCGAAATGATTCCTTCGATATCTCTTGAAAGATAATGTGGATACGGTCTTCTGATAAAGCTTTACCAAAATTTTTTTCATAAATTATTTGGTCTCCTTTTAGTATATATGTCTGTCGCAGCAATAATATCACTCAAAAATTATGTCTTATTGACATTTCTTCTTATTGAAGAATTATTAATAAAGAACGTTAATAGAATAGTCTTAGTCCTATTATTTATATTTTTATTAATGAATAAGAGTTAATTTCATCAATTATTTTAGTATGAATCGAGAGAATTAATCTTTCGATATACACTAATTTTCAATTATAGTCATTAAAATTTATTTTAAAAATACTTAATAATGAATAGATTGAAGTTTATAATTATTAGAATATTTATTTCATTAATTTTAATCATCATTAGAGTTGATAAAAATTCCAAAATTAGTCGACAATAAGGAAAAAAAACTTTCATTATTTCTTAACAAAAATAGATGTGGGGGAGATCAGTGTTATAATTGTATCGCGGTATGTCCAACTGGAATTTTAGAACCTGGAGATGAGCTTAATATGAGAGTAGCATATTTACCGCGAGTTAAAGTAGGAAAGGAGTCTTACTGTACGGGATGCCGTCGTTGTGAATATGCTTGTCCAGAATGGTGTATTTATGTATTAGATGAGGAGGAAGAACCATCGAATGAAAAAGCAAGAACGTGAATTGGTGATATAAATGATAAGTGAAAATAAAAAACGATTTTTAACACCTGGAAGGCATTTAATGATGGGTAATGTTGCGATGTCTGAAGGAGCACTTTCAGCAGGATTAAGTTATTTTGGAGGATATCCTATAACTCCGAGTACAGAAGTAATAGAACATCTAGCTAAAAGACTTCCTGAAGTAGGTGGTGTCTGCATGCAAATGGAGGATGAATTAGCTTCAATAAATTCCGTAATAGGTGCTTCGCTAGTAGGAGCAAAAGCCATGACTGCTACATCAGGACCTGGTTTATCATTAATGGTAGAGACAATTTCCATGGCAGCTAATTTAGAGATCCCCTTTGTATTTTGTGATGTTCAACGAAACGGTCCTGGAACCGGGTTTGTTACAGAACCACACCATAATGATTTAGGATTGGTTAGATTTTCAGGAAATGGTGAGTTTCAAGTTATCGCATTGGCACCAATGACATGTCAAGAACTATTTGATATGACTATCACTGCTTTTAATTTTGCTGAAACTTATAGATGCCCTGTTTTCATCCTTTCTGATGCATATCTTGGACATCTTCATGAAATTGTTAGGATTCCTCCTAAGGAAGAAATTTTAGAAAGAGTGATTAAAAGAGAATTACCTGCACCTGAAGATTACGTGAAAAAATTTACATATATTGATGAAATTAGTGGAGAAATTATCATCCCAAAACCCCCCCAGATGGGGACTGATTATTGCCCGGGTTTATTTTTACATCAACCACATAACTATGAAGGGTTACCAACCCCAAAACCGATGCAGTTTATTAAAGCAATAATGGATAAGGTTAATAAAAATAAAGATAAAATCTGCCTTACGGATAAATATAAATTAGACGACGCTGAATTCGTTATTATAGCATATGGATTACCTGTTCGAGCGAGTTATAGGGCAGTAGACATCGCAAGAAATGAAGGGATAAAAGTTGGAATTTTTAGGTTAATAACAGTGTGGCCATTTCCCGATGAACAAGTAAAGGATGTAGTTAAAGATGCTAAAGCGATAATTGTCCCCGAACTAAATTATACGGGAGTTATAGCAGAACAAGTAGAAAGAGTTACAAAAATTGATACACCCGTAATAAGAATTCCTAGTGTATGTGATTTTCACCATCCAGATGATATACTTAAAGTAATAAGGGAGGTAGCGAAATAATGGTTGATATAGGACGGATGCTAAAAAATGAGCAACCTGAACATCCGTATGTCCCTTTTTCTTATGCTGGTAGCTTGTTTTCCAATTTTGCGACCCGTTTTTGCTCGGGATGTGGTTACGGAATCATTGCTCAACTGTTCACGAGAATTTTTGAAGACGACCATTTAGATCCTAAACTTTTTCCGACAGTAATTGGAATTGGATGTTATAGTCAAATGCTTCTATTAGTTCATTATAAATCCCAGAAAATTTTAGCACTTCATGGAAGAGCTCCTGCCGTAGCCACTGGAATTAAGATGGCAAATCCTAAGATGAAACCCATAATCTTTTCAGGAGATGGAGATTCCTTGGGAATAGGAGGCAATCATTTTATCCATCTTTGTAGGAGAAATTTAGATTGCGTGATTTTTATCTTCAATAATAGTGTTTATGCAATGACTGGAGGTCAAGGGGCCCCTACCACGCTCTATGGCGCTCAAAGCACTACTACTCCTTATAAAATGTTTGAAAATAGGAGTGATGGAATTCAGTTAGCTTTAGCAGCAGGAGCTACATATGTAGCAAGAACTACAGTTGCACACCCTAGAACGTATATGAAATACTTTAGAAAAGCATTAGAACATAAAGGAACCTCCGTAATTGAAGTCATAACCC
>JAGXNQ010000117.1 GCA_019894955.1 Promethearchaeota archaeon
CTCCTGCGTTGGGACTGAAATCCTTTAAAAGACGTAAGAAAGTAGGAGCATATCGTGAGATATTAATCAAAAATGGAAAATTGTTTTCATTTCAAGTTCATTATGTTTAACATAATTATTTATTTATATGGATAAAAGTATAAAGTAAAGATGTTCATTAATGACTTTCCAAGAACTAGGAATTAGTATTAATGCAATCAATGGTCGAAAAGATATGAATATAAATAATCCTCCACTCGTTCAAGAGAAAGAATTTATGGATTCGGATACTTTAAGAAATTTATTAAATCGTGGTCAAAAACCAAATAATAAGAAAAATCATAAAAGCTAATTAGGAAACCATTACGGGAGAAACCAATTATTAGAGAGAATGGGCTCAAGATAAATAATCAGATAATAGCCTGTATGTTTATATTGAAATAGATTTTAATCTTATTCCAATTTTATACTTTTCAGACATTCCTACTTCATTTTTTTTACCTAACTGAACACATTTTTCTTATTTATTCTTGCAAAGTGAGAACTTTTTCTCATTTATTTCTGAAAACAAAGATTTAAAATTAACATAAACTATTAAAAAATTAAGGGTTTAAGTCTCATTTATTATTGAAAGTTACAATTAGTGTTAATTGTCAAGATGTACTTTCTTGAGTTTAATTAAAGATTTATTCAAGTAAATACCTTTGGTAAAAAATATATTCTCGATTTAATCTACGTCATAATTACAAAATTTAAATATAATACTTCAATTCATTATTTGAATAATTATTTGAATAATTATTCATTATTATAATTAGAAAAAGGTAGATAAATTTGAAGAGTTATCAAGAAATAATAAAAGGAGATACTTTTAACGAATCTGACGAGTATTTTGTAGACACACATTTATTTAAAATGTGTTGGGGTTGTGAGACTAAACATAAATCTGGACACATGGTTTGGGATGCAACAAAAATGCGCAGAATATTTTTTTGTGAAGACTGTTTTAAAAACCTAAAAAATTAACACTAAAACTTAAATCAAAAAATGACAATTGGGGTTAGTTCCACGTCACTAAATGAAAGCCAAGAAGACTATCTAAAAGCGATCTATCTAATTTCAAGACATAAAAAGGGAGGATGGGTTTCTAATTCGGAAATTTCCGATTATTTAGACATAAAACCTGCTTCTGTTTCGGGGATGCTCCATAAATTGAAAGAAAAAGGATTCATCATATGGAAACCAAGATCTTCTATAAGATTAACGAAAAATGGAAAGAGTGTTGCTACGCAGGTAATCAAAAACTATAAAAAATTAAACGATTTTTTCATCAGCATCCTAAAATTAGATGATAAAGATCTAATCGATACTTTATGCTGTGGTATTGAGCATCACATTACACCTGAAGTCAGAAAATCTATAAATAACTTATTAAACTAACATTTTTTCCGGATAAGAATAACTGAATAAGAGATATATATAATTTTATAATCGCGTTTTAAATAAATGAGATATCTTCATACTCTGAATTTTCCGGATTGTTTCTAGTAATGCCTAGTTCCCGTACTACACGATTTAATTCTATAAACGCTTCTTTCACGAATTTCTTATTTTTTGCTCCTGTACAAACGACTTTTCCCGTAGAAAATATCAGGAAAACAGTTTTAGGGTTTGCCATGCGGTAAATTAATCCTGGAAAGACTTCTGGCTCGTACATGGCATTTTCCATTATAGTCGCAGCTAAATTTAAATCTATAAATGTGTGTAAATCTCCACTTGCAACAATATTCTGAATCGTGATTATTGGATTAGATACATTAATTCCTGCTTTTTTAATTGATTTTACAATTTTTTCTACTCCAGGGCTTGCCTCATCTGCTCTTCTTAGTCCTGTAATAACCATTTTTCCCGTAGAGAATATAAGAAATGTTGCCTTTGGGTCATTTATTCTCATAACAAGACCCGGAAACCTTTCAGGATTATACTCTGTATCTTCAAATTTGCGGGCGATTTTATTAAGGTCAATCTTTTCAGTAATCTCCATTACAACTGTGGCAACAACATTTTCGATTTTATAATCTAATTTTAAATTAGATTCATCTCTTTTTTCTACCGACATATTTTATTACCTAAATGAATTATTTGTTAAATAATATTCAAAAAACTTATTTTGTAAATAACTCTTTGATTTGATTAGTGATTTTTTTCCTTGAGTTATTTTTTACAATATGAAATGAAGAGGGCAATATCAAAGCAGGAGAAATCTGAAACCAATAATTTAAATTAAAAAGGAGTTTTATATAAATTTCATCTAATCGGCGAATTTTTCCATAATTTCATAAATTTCTTCAATTAAAGAATCGATTTTTATCGTTTTTTGCTTTTCATTTTTCATGTTCTTTATCGTGACTTCATTTTGTTCCATCTCTTTAGAACCAATGATTAGTGAGATCAAAATTCCTAATTCATTCGCTTTACTTAACTGATTTCCAAGATTTTTGAATCTATAATCTATTATGCAGGGGAAATCCTCATCACGAACGAATTTTGCTAATTTAAGTGCATATTTTGAAACATTACTATTAATTGAAGCTATATAAATAGTGTCGGTATAGTCTTTCTTTCGGATTTCTTCTGGTATTAGATTATATGATTTCAAGAATAAGGAGAGCATCAACGTTCCCATGCCGAATCCCGTTCCAGTAATTTTATCATCTGAGAAAAGGGAGACCAAATCATCATATCTCCCACCTCCGAAAATACTTCTTCTATTTTCTGTTCCCGTATCAAATACTTCATATACAATCCCAGTATAATAATCCAGTCCACGAACTACTTTTGGTGAAAAACTGCAATATTCTGAGATGTTGGCATCATCCAAGAGTTGGATAAATCCATTTATTTCTTTATATCCCTCGGTTTCAAAAAATTCTTTTGGAATTGTATCAAAGTTCGACAATAAACCATTTAAGCTTTCAGCATCTTTTATTTTATCGATGCCTTGCACGATTGATTCATCTTGGAATGAATCGATGACAAATTTTTCATATTCATCGACTTCCATTTTATCAGATTTATCTAGAATTTTATATATCAATGATAACTTTTCTTTAGGCACTTTTAAAACGATCTCACACAGGGCATCGATAAATCTTCTATTATTATAACAAATCTGAAATTGGTCCGGTTCTGCTCCAAATTGCTTGAAAATGTCGACAATTATGCTAAAGATCTCTAAGTCAGCAAATAAGCTCTCTTCTCCTAATATATCAAAATTTATTTGCTTAAACTGTCTTTTACGACCACGCTGCGGTCTTTCATATCGAAAACACGTTGGATTGGAAAACCATCTTATTGGTTTTTTTAGTTCTTGACTTTTTTTCGCAATGATGCGTGCTAAGCTAGGAGTCAATTCAGGAATTAAAATGAGTCGTTCACCTTCTTTTTTCTCAACAATAAATGACTGTTCATTCACTAGTTCTTCAGATGACTTCGCGGCAAAAATTTCAATAGGTTCTAATTGTGGACTCTCGAATTCTTCGAATGAGTATCGTTCAGCCACATCCTTAATATTTTCAATAATCCAGTTAAGTTCTCTTAAATCATCAGGATAATAATCTTCCATTCCTCGTAAGGGCTCTGTAGAAAATTTTTTAGACATTAATAGCATCTCATAATTATGAATAAGATTATAAGAAAGTGATTTCAAATAATTTTTTCGATTCTCAATAATTTAAATTCTATTTTATATTTTTAGTTATAATTGAATTAGATTTTTACAAAAAGTGAAGAGAAATGGATGACAACTGGAAATCAGACATATCAACACCCGCGCTTGTTTTAAATTATGATACGATGTTAAAAAATATAAAAACAATGGCGAAATTTGTTAAAGACACTGATGTAAATTTGAGACCTCATCTTAAAACTGCCAAAATGCCCATAATAGCTCATATGATTTTAAAGGAAGGGGGAGCAAATGGAATCGCTGTCGCGAAAGTTGGAGAAGCTGAAATTTTCGCTCAATCTGGCATAGATGATATATTGATAGCAAATCAAGTTATTGATATTGAACATATTAAGCGATTAGTCATGCTAAACAGATATGTTTTAGTAAGGTGCGCTGTTGACTCAAAAAAGAACATTTTAGATCTGAGTAAACATGCAACTAAAAAAAATATTGAACTTGAAGTATTGCTTGAAATTGATCTCGGATTAGGGAGAGCGGGTGTAGATCCCGGTGAACCTGCATTAGAATTAGCTAAATTTATTCGCGATACTCCAGGAGTCAATTTAGTTGGACTACAAGGTTACGAAGGTCACTTAACTCCAATGATGAACATCGAGCAAAGAGAAATAATGACAAGGGAATGCATGAACTGGTTAAATGAGACAAAAAACTTGCTTAATGAGAACGGGTTTAGTATTGACTATATATCAACTTCGGGTTCTGCTACATATATGCATGCCGCAATGTGTGATGGAATTACAGAAGTTCAACCAGGAACTTATGTATTTTCAGATGAACATCTATTTCGAGTCAATCCTATCTTTGATATTGCTGTGACTGTATTGAGCACCGTTCAAAACCAAACTGGAAATAAAGAGTTCACTTTAGACGCGGGTACAAAGGCAATTGCTATTGGAGATGGAAAACCAGTTGTAAGAGGATTTCCTAAAATTAAATTTCGAGTAATGAATGAAGAACACACTCAACTAAAAAGTTTTGGTGCTGAATTACAAATAGGTCAGAAAATTGAGTTAATTCCCGCACATATTTGTCCTACTCTTAATTTATATGATTATATTCATGTAATAAAAAATAACGAATTCAGTGGGAAATGGCAAATTTTCGCTCGAGGTAAAAATTACTAAAGAATTAAAATTAAATGGTGAATATTATAAAATGGTTGAATTAGAACATATAAATCCAGGTACACCAGTTGCGGGTCCATATACTCCAGGCGTTAAGGCTGGAAATTTATTATTCGTTTCAGGACAAGGACCTAAACAAGGTGCTACAGAGATTAAAGAACAAACGTATAGCGTTTTAGAAAATGTTAAAGCTATTGTTGAAGCCGCAGGGGGAACCGTGGCAAATCTCGTACATATAAAAGTGTATTTGAGAGATATGAATGATTTTGGCAAAATGAATAGATCTTATAAGAAATTTTTCGCAGATAATGGCATAACTGATAAGTTTCCTTCAAGATCAACACTTGAAGTATCTGGTTTACCAGTAGCTTCCATGTTATTAGAGTTAGATGCCATAGCTTCGATATAACTCCTCTTTTTTTTTATATATGAAGAAAAATAAAATATATTTAAATATTCGAGAGATATAACTAAATTCATTGAAACTTTTGAAAAAGTTCTTAAATTAATATCTCAATATTAGAGATAAAAAAAAGAAATATTTTTACAAAAATAGGGAATAATTATGTCAAATGGATATATGGGAAAAATATTATGGATAGATCTTTCTACAGAGAAATTTGAAGAAGAAGAGTTATCTGAAGAAATCTATAGACAATATATAGGTGGATATGGTTTAGCTACAAAAATTATCTACGAGAAAATGCCTGCTAAGACAGATCCATTAAGTCCAGAAGCAATTTTTGGTTTTTTTCCTGGTTTGCTTACTGGGACTGCAGCACCCCTAACTGGACGTTTTATGGTGGCTGGAAAATCTCCATTAACAGGAACATGGGGAGATTCAAATTGTGGAGGATATTTTGGTCCCGAAATAAAAGAATGTGGATATGATGCTATTCTAATAAAAGGAAAATCTGATAGTCCGAAATGTATAACTATATTGGAAAATAATAAACAAATTATCGATGCTTCAGACTTATGGGGATTGGATGTTGTACAGACCGAAGATAAACTTAAAGAAAAGTATGGAAATGTTCAAATTGCCAGTATTGGTCAAGCCGGGGAAAATTTAAGTTTAATATCAGGAATTGTTAATGATAAAGCTAGAATTGCAGGAAGATCTGGATTTGGAGCTGTTATGGGATCTAAAAAACTTAAAGCTATTGTTCTCAAAGGAGAAAAGAAGATTGAGGTTGCAGATAAGAAGGCTCTCATCCAACATACAAAAGATTATAATGAAGGCATTAACAATGCTACCGCAGGCGGAATTGAGGGTTATAAAACATTAGGAACTACAATGGGAAATGAAATTTTATTTCAAATAGGAGATACTCCCTGCAAGAATTGGGGGGGAATAAAAGAAGATTTTCCACCTGAGAAATTATCTAAAATAACAGGAGTAGAGATAGATAAGTATAAACAAAAACCCTATGGATGTTTCTCATGTCCCGTTCGTTGTGGGGCAATTATGAAAGTGCCTGAAGTGAATTTAGAAGAAACTCATAGACCAGAGTATGAAACTTGTGCCAGTTTTGGGCATTTATTGCTTAACGACGATCTTATGTCAATTTTTAAAGCGAATGACTTGTGCAATCGCGCGGGAATTGATACAATTTCTGCTGGAGCGACTATTGCATTTGCAATCGAATGTTATGAAAATAATTTAATTTCTAAGGATGAAACTGACGGACTCGAATTAACTTGGGGAAATTCAGAGTCTATTATTACACTGCTAAATAAAATTATAAATCGGGAAGGAATTGGTGATTTACTAGCAGATGGTTCTAAAAGAGCAGCAGAAAAATTAGGTAAAGGATCGGAATACGCCATGCACTCAATGGGTCAAGAATTGGGCATGCATTCACCACAATATTATAAAAATATGGCAACTACTTTTGCTTTTGATCCAACACCGGGTAGACACACTACAGCAAGCTTAGATTTCTTTATAATGGGTCCAATAATTAAACCAAATGGATTGTTTGAAGGAATCACATTACCAAGAAAATTTAAGCGTCCAGGCGATGAGAGAAGTGAAGCTGAAAAGATATTTCATTCGATAATGCAATTTACTCATAGTCTTGGGTTATGTGAATTTGCCTATGTTTTTCAAAAATATCCTCTATTAGAATTAATTAAAGCAGTCGTAGGATGGGATTTGAATATCGATGAAGCGATTGAAACGGGTCAAAGAATTCAAACTTTGAGACAATCATTCACATTAAGAGAAGGTATAGATATTATTAAGAATCGAATCCCTGAAAGAACAACATCGGTAAATTATTTAGAGGATTATGAAGGATATTGTGAAAAAATAGGATGGAATCCAGATAATGCATATCCTTTAGAAGAAACATTACGGAATCTTAATCTTGAGTTTGTGATAAAAGATCTTTATTAGATCGTAATTTTCAAATTATCTTTTCTTTTTTATTTAATTAAATATTTTAACTAGTGATTTTTATGAAAGCAAAGTTTATTGTGATGGATACTACAGATAATTGCGCTACTGCTTTAGAGGATGTAGAGCAAGGAGAAGAAGTTGATTATAATGGGAAAAAATTCAAAATCAACCAACCAATCCCACTTGGACATAAATTCGCTTTAAAAGATATTAAAAAAGATAATCAAGTTAAAAAGTATGGTCAAAGGATTGCGATTGCGACTGAAAATATTAAATTAGGAGATTGGATTCATACCCACAATATTAGTAGTTATTACTTGAAGGAGGTACTAAATCAATGAATGAAGAATTCATGGGATTTGAAAGACCAAAAGGGAAAGTAGGAATAAGAAATAAAATAGCCATCATACCTTCGGTTGTATGTGTAAATCACGTAGCTCAACAAATTGCTAATAAATTAGATGATGCTATAGCCATTACTCATCCACTAGGCTGCGGTCAATTTGGACCAGATTATAGTAATACATTTCGTACTCTGGTTGGATTAGGAAGTAATCCAAATATATATGGAGTTGTTGTTGTAGGTTTAGGATGTGAAAATTTAAAAAGCAAAGTATTAGCTAAAAATATTGAGAAAACAAAAAAACCAGTTGAATTTTTTGATTTGCAAGATATAAAAGGCGGTTCAATTGCAGCAATTGAGCACGGATTAAAGATTGGTAATCACATGAGAGAAGAGGCAAATGAACTAAAAAAAGAAACATTTGATTTTTCTAATTTAGTTCTAGGTTTAGAATGTGGTGGTTCTGATTCAATCTCGGGAATTTCAGCTAATCCTGCTGTTGGGATTGTATCTGATAGAATTGTTGATTTAGGAGGTACTTCTATTTTACCAGAATTTACCGAATGGATTGGAACAGAACATTTACTTATTGAAAGGGCTGTAAATGAAAATGTTGCACAAACAATTCATAATACAATCACAGGATTTATAGAAAATCTAAAAGGTATTGGAGTTGATTTCTTAGGAGTGCAACCAACCCCCGGAAATATTGAAGGTGGTCTCTCAACTATAGAAGAAAAATCATTAGGGAACATTGCAAAATCTGGTAAATCACTAATCCAAGGTATTCTCAATTATTCTGAACCACCTAAGACAAAAGGACTTTGGTTAATGTTAGAACCCGGACTTGATATTGAATCCATGACGGGTTTGGCGGCGGCAGGTGCACAAGTTATTATCATGACAACAGGAAGAGGAAGCCCTTGTGGAAATCCTGTTGCTCCAGTAATAAAATTATGTGGTAATCCAAAAACTTGTGATTGGATGGCTGAAAATATTGATGTAGATGCAAGCAAAGTTATAACTGGTGAAAAAACCCTAGAAGAACTCGGAGAAGTCTTATGG
>JAGXNQ010000118.1 GCA_019894955.1 Promethearchaeota archaeon
CCAATACCTATAAAATTCATAAATGTAGAGTTTGAAGGAGTAGTAACTATCCTTATGAGTGTCTTAGCCGTTGGAGAACCTGAAATTGATAAAAGAGTTGTACCAATCTTTAACACCAAATCAACTACTTATACAATAACAGATCTTAGGTTTGTTGTTGAAGGTACACCAGAATCAGATCTTCCTGAAGGTTTTACATACTAATCTTATTCTATTTTACTTTTTTTATATTTTTTTTATTTAAACAAGGATTTCCAACCCAGTTTCAATAAAAACTGTTTATTATAACGTAAAAAATCAGTGTTATTTCATTAAATGAAATTATTGAATTGAAGGAGTATTTCAATAAAATAAAAAGAAAAGGTTACTGGATTATAGCAAAATGATCTTCACTACACTTATAATTCCACGTGTTCTTTTTTGAGATGGAAAATTTCTCTTGCTTCATCGCCTTGGGCGATTTCTCGACCTGCAATTTCAGCTACTTTCTTAGCCCATGCTACCTGTTCGTAACTTCCCTTAGCTAATTCCCCTGATATAGAACGAGTATTATCTTCTAAACCGACACGGATATGCCCATCCCAGGCTGCAGCACATAATGCCGCTTGAAATTGTTGTTTAGAAACACCGCACACACTCCAAGTAGAATCTTGAGGTCTCAGATCTAAAACCATCGATAAATTTCGTGGATTGAAAGGAATACCTCCAAGCACACCCCATACGAACTGGAAATGTAGTGGTTGTGTGAAATTATCTGGATGTCTATTAAGGAAGAGCATGTTGTACAAACCACCTAAGTCATAGATTTCCATTTCGGGTTTAGTTCCCGCTTTCTTCATTTCTTTAGCAAATTTAGAGATAGTTTTAAATGTATTCTCAAAAATATTTCCAGCTCCCATACCCACTTTACCAGTTCTGTAATCACCAACTGCGAAATTCATGGATGCGGTATTGAGGGATGCTAAAGGCGGTTTGAAGGTCTGAACTGGTGCTATTCTTTCCTTATCGGTAGCTACTGAACTAATAGCGCTGCTTAAATTGATTATTATATCAGGTGCCTTTGATTTGATATTTTTCAAAACAGCCCGTATTAAATCTAAGTCAGGTGTTGGGTTACCCTTTTCTGGATGTCGAGCATGGATATGAACAATTGCAGCACCTGCATCATAACATTTTTTTGCTTCATCTCCAAATTCCTCTGCTGTATATGGGACATTTGGATTATTTTCCTTTGTTGTAATTGCACCAGCCAGAGCTGCTGAAATTACCAACTTATTTTCTGGATTTGATTCAGACATTTTTATTTACACTTCATTTGATATTTCGATTAATATTCAATTATGATTATATTGAATTAAAATTAATCATCTTCCTATTTAAATTTTAAAACCAATCCCATTAAAAGGAGAGTAGAACTTAATGACAAATTGGTTCAAATTCATTTATATATCATTTAATCAAGATTAAATAATATTTAATCAATATATCAATAATTCAATATAAAATATAAAAATTAAAAGGCATGATATCAAAAATGGATAAAGTAGCTATAGTTGGTTGCGCTCAAACCAAGTATGAAGAAGACAAAATTGATTTAACTTATTCAGAGTTAGTTTTTGATGTTGTAAAGCAGCTTCATAATGATTTAGGAATTTCTAATGATGATGTGGGCTGTGTAATTACTAGTTCTAATGATTTTAATGACGGAAGAACGATTGCAAATATGGCGATTCAAGATGCAGTAGGTTCAGTAAGAAAGAGCGAGTCTCGTGTTTCTGGAGATGGAGCTTTTGCATTCGTATATGGTGCCATGCGAATTTTATCAGGTTCGTATGATACCGTTCTCGTTGTTTCACATTGTAAATGTTCGGAAGTAAATCAATACCTCGTTAACAATTCAATATTTGATCCTTATTATCAAAGGCATCTGGGATTAGATCAAATCTCATCTGCTGGATTAATGGCAAACATGTACATGAATAAATATGGAATAACAGAGGAACAAGCTGCGAAAGTTGCTGTAAAGAATAGAAAATATGCTCTTAGCAACCCATATGCTCATTTACAAAAGGAAATCTCAATTGATGACGTACTAAATTCAAAAATGATGGCACATCCATTAAAAGAGTTAGATTTACCTCCTTTTTCGGATGGTGCTGTAGCTATGCTCTTAACAAATGAAGAGAAAGCTAAGAAATTGACAGATACACCAGTATGGTTAAAAGGATATGGAAGTTGTACGGATGCATACTACTTAGGACATAGAAATATGACGGATCTTATCGCTTTAGAATTAGCTGCCAAAACAGCATATAAAATGGCGGGAGTTACTAACCCCCTAAAAGAAGTCGACGTGTTCGAAGTTTATGATGCATTTTCATTTCATGAACTGATGATATATGAATCATTAGGATTATGTGATAAAGGAGAAGGAGGAAAATTTATTGATGAACATTTTGATTCTCAGCTTCCGATAAATAAGTCTGGAGGAGTTTTATCCAGTAATCCTACAATGGCAAACGGTCTAATTAGAGTTGCTGAAATTGCTACGCAACTAATGGGGAAAGCGGATAAACGCCAAGTTGATGGTGCTAAGCTCGGTTTGGCACATGGAATGAATGGGATATGTTCCCAAGGAAATTGTGTATTACTTTTTGGAGGAGAATAAACAAATGACAAATAAAACCGCTGTAGTAGGAATAGGTCAAACAAAATTTAGAAGTAAAAGAAGAGATGTGAATATTCCTGAAATGATTTATGAAGCTGTTAAAATGGCCCTAGATGATGCACAACTCGAACCAAAAGATATTGATGCGATAATTATCGGGAATATGGACCACTTTGAAGGAATAAATTTCTCTGAATTATGGACTGGGATTGATGCCGCACCGGGTTATTTGAAACCAGTAGTGAAAGTTGCAACAGGAGGTACAACGGGAAGTTCTTTAGCAATATGTGGATATCATAATATTGCCTCAGGAATCTATGATAAAGTACTTGTTGTTGGATGGGAAAAATTGAATGAAGGAGGCGCAACGACGGGAATTATAACAGCATTCGATCCTGTTTGGGAGAGACCCTCATTAGCTGGAGCCTTAGGTCCACTTGCATTAATGGCGGGAATGTATTCCGCAAAATATGGGATAACTTCAGAACAAGCTGCAAAGGTAACTGTTAAAAATAGAAGTAATGCTGCAAATAATCCTTATGCTCACCTTCAAATGCCAGATATTACGATTGATTATGTAATGAGTTCTCAAGTTATTTCTTATCCCTTAAGATTACATGACTGCTGCCCTCAAAGTGAAGGTGCTTGTGCTTTAATATATGCAAATGAAAAAGAAGCTAAAAAGATCACGGATACTCCTGCTTGGTTTCATGCAGTAGAAACGGCTCATTATTATACGTTTGGGACGGATGATAAGATGTATGATCTTCCTACTGCGACTATTGCATCCAAAAAAGCTTATAAAAGAGCAGGAATAAAAAACCCTATAAAAGATTTGGATGTAGCAGAAATATATGAACCTACTTCTTGGAGTGAGCTTTCTTGGACTGAAGCATTAGGTTTTTGTAAGCCTGGAGAAGGAGGAAAATTACTTGATGAAGGAATTACTCAAATGAGTGGAGAATTACCTGTAAATCCCTCAGGAGGCGTTTTAAGCACGAATCCCATTGGTGCAACTGCTTTAGTGAGAGTGGCTGAAGCTGCTATTCAGATCATGGATCGTGGAGGAAAACGTCAAGTCCCAGATGTAGAAAAGGCGCTTGCAATGGGATTTGGTGGAAGTCTATGGACAGAAGTAATGATATTAGGAAATGAACCCTTGAGGTGAAAAAAATGAGTAAAACAAGAAAAGGACAAGAAGATATTTTTGAAATTAAATGGAAAACTGATTTACCATATCGTTATTCAATTGGGAAGCTTGCTGTTAAATTCTTTGAGGAATTGAAGGAGAATAAGAAAATTCTTGGAAGCAAATGTCCAAAATGCGAAAAAGTTCATTTTCCGCCCAGAGCAGTATGTGCTGATTGTTTCATTAAAATGACATTAGATGACATGGTGGAATTACCTCCAAGAGGTACTTTAGAGGGGTTCACGGTGGTGAATTATCCTTTTACTGATCCATCAACAGGTGGTATTCGTCCATTTCCATATGGGTATGCATTGTTCAAATTAGATGGCGCAGATACTTACACAATGCATTTCGTTAATGAAACGGATGTGACTAAAATGAAAATCGGACAACGAGTCGAAGCCGTATTTAATGATGAATTAATAGGCGATTTAACTGCTGATATTCCGTATTTTAGAATAATTAAAGAGGAGGAATAAGAGAGGTAAATAAAAATGACGGATGAAATTGAGAAAAAAGTTTATCGTGGACGAATTAAAGTCCCTTACAAGCACACTGCTGGAGCATATGTTGAAAAATTTATAACTGAAATAGGGAAAAACAATAAAATTTTTGGTGTTAAGTGTCCAAAATGTGGAGAAATTTCAGTACCACCCAAAATGATTTGCTTTAAATGCTTTGAAAAAATGGAAGAGTGGGTAGAACTAGGAAATCAAGGTACTATAACGGGATTTACCGTTGTAACCCACTCCACACCCGTAATGCCTCTAGAACCTCCGTTTGCTTACGCCCGAATTAAACTTGATGGAGCAGATACAGATTTTGTTCACATAATTAACGAAGGAGATCCTGCAAAATTGGAGATCGGTGCTAAAGTAGAAGCAGTATTCAAGGAAAAACCAAGAAAAAGAATTTTAGATATAGAATATTTCAAATTAATCTAAATTTTTTGATCCTTTTATTATTTTTTTTACTTTAAAAATTACTACATTAAAAAATAATCCTTTTAATAATAGAAAGATATTAATCTAGCATGGTCGAGCCTAGATATTTGAAGAAAGAAGATATAGAGAGGATTCTCACATATCCATTGAATGAGGAAGAATTATTGATTTGTCGACGGCATCATCTATTAACTAATGCTCGGGACCATGTCATTACAGGAAGTCCTGAACCAGGTTCCGTTTATTTCAAAACTCAGGATGGGCAAGAAATTCTTGATTGCACCTCTCAAGCTTGGGTTTATAATTTAGGACACAATAATCCAGATATTAGTTATGCAATTTATATTCAATCCCAACAAGTGACTCATTCATGGTCACACTTTCTCAACCCTGTTAGAGTGAGATTTTGTAATAAGATTGCTGAAATATCTCCGGGTCAGTTAAAAGGTGGGAAGGTTAGTGTAAATAATTCTGGAGGGGGCGCAGCACTTGAATGTGCGATAAGATTATCATTGATCAATAACAAAAAAGGAAATCAATTTATCGTATTTAGACGAGGATATCATGGTGCTAATTTAGTGATGATGGGGGCTTCTCAACGTTTACCCATGAGATTTGAAGCATGGGGAAAAGAACACTGGGTAAAAAGTTTTTTTCCTTATTGTTATCGATGTCCATGGAATTATAAAGAAGGATATGAGGGAAAGCGTGATAAATCATGCAATCTAGAGTGTTTGGAATTCTTTCGTGAAAGTATAGAAATGTATCCAACTGGTACTCCAATTGGATGCATTATTGAACCCATGCAAGGTCCTGGTGGACAAATCCCCGCACCGGTAGATTTTCTAATTGGATTGAAGGCGATATGCAAAAATAATAAAATTATTCTCATTTATGATGAAGCTCAAACTGGATTTGGACGTACGGGAAAAATGTTCGCATCAGATTGGTATCACTCCATATATAATAAAGATGTTTCTCCAGATATCATGACTTTAACTAAAGGAGCAGCAGCAGGAATTCCAATTGGAATTACAGTAGCATCACAAAAATTAAGAACTTTAACGGAATTTGAAGAACATTCAACTTTTTCATCCCCACCTTTAGCAATGGCAGCTTGTTTAGTAAACGTCGAAATTTTACAGAAGAATAAGATTCTTGAAAACGTCGAAAAACAAGGTAATAAGATTACATTATTCATTAAGGATCTATCAGAAGAAATTCCAGAAATTGGTGATATTAGAGGTCCTGGTTTGTTTATTGGGGTGGAATTTGTGAAGGACAGAAAATCACGCGAACCTCATAATAAACTATTAGAATCGTTGATTCATATCGCATGGAAAAATGGTATCTTCTTTGGAGAACAAATGCAAATTATCGCATCCACAGGTGGTTATTTCATACAAAATATACTCAAAATCAAACCTCCACTGATTATTAATGATGAAGAAACCGATAGAGTTTGTGAACTTTTTGAAAAATCAGTAAAAGAGACAATAAACTCGCTTTAATTGGTTTATCATTTATTCTTTTCAGAAATTTATTTTTTTATTTAAAACTATAAAGGTGAGAGTGTGAAAGAAGTCGATATAAATGAGTTACCTAAAAATCCAATAGAAGCTCAAGGAATGTTATTTAAATCTATATATGAAAAATTCGGGAAAGAAGTATTGCTTATTATAAAAGAAGTTTGTAAGAAACAAGGTTGTTCTCTGGGTTTAAAAATAAAAAAGAAAGTACCAGATAATAGATTATCTACTGTTGCTACGGCATTTTCAAAAAGCTTTGATGCGAAGAATGTAGATGTAATTGAAATCACTGATGAAAAATTCCAAATCCAAGGAACAAAATGTCCTTTTAGATTAGAAAATACTTCAAGAGAGTTATGCGAAGCTGTAATGGAAATCGATGGGGAATATTTTCGAACGGCAGTGGATGAGAATGTCCACATGACAATTATTAAAACCGTCGCTGAAGGTGATCCTTACTGTGATACACTATATGAATTAAAAAAGAAATAAGTAAATCTGATTTAGATTTAAAAAAGAAATATGAAAAATTAAATTACGCACTATTTGCTAGTTTATATCCCTTAGCTACTGCTTCCATTACTGTTTGAGGGTTTAAAACATCTCCAACTTTCTTTACATCGATTCCCAATTCTTTAATTTGATTGAATAAAGAATCACTTGGTTTTACTCCAGTCGCATAATATACATAATCCACGTCGTTAATCGCTTGTTCATTACCTTCTGCATTTACATAATTAACGAAATTATCTCCAATTTCAGTAACATTTACACTAGTTAAGAATTTCACTTCATAATAATCACATTTTCCAAGGAGGACCCATTTTGTTGTCTTTCCAAGTGCAGTTCCTAATTTTGGTAGCATTTCCATCACTGTTACTTTATTTCGCTTTTCATGAAGCATGTTTAGAGCAATTTCAGGTTCTAATGCATTATATTGAGTGAGAAAATCAAAAGCTTCTAGACTTAAAGCACCAAATTTAGCTAAATGAATAGCTAACTCGATTCCAGTAGCACCACCACCAATGATAACATTATTTTTACCAATTGGGGCATCTCCAGTAAAAACATCATTTGCCCAGAAAACATTTTTTCCATCAATTCCGGGTATCGGAGGTTTAATTGGTTCTGTACCTGTAGCAAGAAAAACCATATCTGGATTGAATTCTTTAACTACTTGAGCATTCACTTCTGTCTGGAGATGAACATTAATACCATATTTTTGAATCCAATATGTATAATTATCAATCATTCTCTTAAATTCGCTTCTTCCAGGGGGAATCCAAATAACATTCAATAATCCTCCAATTTTATTATCTTTTTCATAGATATGAACTTCATGCCCTCTTATTGCAGCAATTCTTGCTGTTTCTAATCCGCCTGGACCAGATCCAATAATCATGACCTTTTTCTTGTCTTTTAGAGGCTTTAATTCTGTTCGTGCTTCATTTCCTGCTCTCGCATTTCTTAAACAAGCAACGGGCATCATTCTAAAAACATTATCAAAACACCCTTGATTACATCCAATACAATTCATTATATCTCGAGATTCACCCTTTTGAGTTTTTATTGGTAAATATGGATCAGCAATCAGCCCTCTACCAATACAAATCGCATCAGCTTTTCCTGCCATTAAAATTTGCTCTGCTAATTCAGGATAATTAATTCTATTGGAAGAAAAAATAGGTATCTTAACTTGCTTTTTAATATTTTCAGCTAGATATGTGTAACAACCATCTGGAACATCCATTGTTAATTGAGGTGTTTTAGTTTCATGCCATCCACCAGTGACGTTGAAATAATCCAAATATTCACCTAATTCTCTAGCAATTATTGCTTTTTCTTTGTAGGTATTACTACCAGGAACAAAATCATCTCCTGAAATTCGATATCCTACCACAAGATCTTCTGATTTAGCCCTTATTCTCTCTATCGTTTCAATAGGAAATCTTAGTCGATTTTCTAACACTCCCCCATAATTATCTGTCCTTTTGTTTGTTTTAGGAGAAATAAACTGATCCATTAAATAACCTGCATTAGCACATATCTCAATAGCATCGAACCCTGCTTTCTTCGCTCGTACAGTCGCATCAGCAAATGCTTGTTGCTCTCGTTCAATATCTTCTAAAGTCATTTCTCGAGGCGTTGTTTTACTAAAATTACTATATACAGCTGAAGGTGCTATAGGTGGTTTTCCAATGATTTGTGGGAACACATAAGCACCACCATGATAGAACTGACAACAAACCTTTACATCCTCACGAGCATCATGAACTGCTTGAGTAAATTCTTCCAGCTGGGGCAAATATTTATCATCGTCAATAG
>JAGXNQ010000119.1 GCA_019894955.1 Promethearchaeota archaeon
GACTAATACAGATAGAAATAGATCTGGATCGGAAAAAACAAATTCAAGCCCATTCATGTTCATTTACCTTGATTACAATAAGATTAGATTTATACATAATAGTAAGTTTCATTACTATTTAAATGCAAAATTAAAGAAAATGATATTAATGCAATATTATGTTTTGTTTTTTTTATAATTAAATGAAAAAAGGATTAGAATTTTCTCACAAATCTCTGCTGATCATTGCCTGTTGGCGCCCTGTATTGGGAAGTCCAACTGAAATAATTGACTTGTGGGAGATGCCACTTCTTCCAGTGCAATATAAACGAGCATCTCCTTTTGACAAACAGTTCTTCAAGCCTTTAAGGGAAATGGCTCCAATGGAGAGAATCGTTCAAATTTATATGTTGCCCTATTCACTATTACGCTAATAAAGGAAGTATTTAGGATTAGTAATCACCAAAAAGATGTTAATCTATTTCGGCTAGATAATTCTTTCGAATTCTCGAATACTTCTCGGATAGTCCGATATCTCTTAAGTCGCTTTAGCGTAGAGTATTGAGGGAATATTAATTTAATCTCCTTATTTCTAAATTTTTTTATAAATTGTTTTGGAGAACCCCACTGACCTTCTGTGAGTTCATCGAGAAATAAATTAATATTTTGGTCGTGAGGAAATTCACATAGAAAGAATTGGGTATCAAACCGAATTGGAGAAAGCTCAGGAGTTATATATCTTCCAAAATGTACTAGTTTATTCGCAGTATAATAAAGATTTTCCGTGACTAAAACAGTAGTCATGTTGATTTTTTTTTCTTGAAGAGCTGCTTGGTATATATTGAATTTTTTGGTAAATCCTTCAATAAACCCAATTGGATTTGTCTCATCATTGCCAGCAATTAATAATCCCGTCTCTTCAAATAATTCCCGGATTGCAATTATCCAGAGAATAGCAGGATCTTCACATACATCTTTTAAATTGTTGAGGGTATTTTTATCAATCCCGATTAACCTAGATTTTGATTCTTCATTTAAATCTTGTTTATCTATGCTGCCACCTGGAAACGCGTGATAATCACTCAAAAATCTCGCATTACCATGTCTTTTAACCATAAATACTTCAAATTCACAATCATCCTGAGACTCCAAATCTGGCACTCGTTCTCGTAATAAAACTACAGTAGCAGCTATTTTAGGTTCGACGGGCATGATAATTCTAAAACTAGAAACATGATTTAATTAAAGAAAATTTTTAGAAAATATAAAAATTAACAAATTCTAATTAAAAAAAGTCGAGATAACTAAAACATAAAGAAATAGTATTTTTCAATTTATTTTTTTAAAATTATTCTTCTAGATTTTTACAAATCTCATCAATAAGTTCTTTTTCTTCCAATTCTGCATCTTTTAACAAATTTTTTGTATGATGGGAAACAACCTTATTTTCACTTAGCTTCTCTTGGCATTCTTTATCTTTTTTATTTCTATTCTCTATCATGTATCACCACTCTATATATTTATAGTCGTTCCTATCACATTAATTCAAGCATTTATATCTTCTTTTGATATATAGAAAAATAAATTGATGATTTACTTATTTTCTATAAATCTTATATAACATTGCAATTTTCAAAAAGACCTATTTAAAAGTTTTGATTACATTGTGGAGTAATCTAAACAAACTTTATATTGGATTATTGTTAGATCAATCATAATATTATTTATTGAAATTCAAAATAGTAAAATCAGAAAATATCTAGCTAAATCATTAAGAGTTGAATTAATCCAATGAGAAAAAGAACTACTTTATTATTATTAATGTTTATAGCCTCAATTACTATTCAATTATTTGGTATACCATATCTTGGTATAACTTTTACAGATCATGAATTAGAATTTGATTACGTGTACAATTGGGACATTATTGGAACGGGAGGATGGTATTCCGGTTATTCGGAGAACTTTAGAGCAAACGGACATTATGAAATTGATCACATTGGAACTGTTGCAAGTGTTTCATGTGTAATTACCTGGACATTTCAGGCCTGGCTTGAAGGATATCTCGAAGAAAATTATGGGGGAACTGATTATTATAGTTTTACCTATTCATTAACAGATGGACAGTACCTTTCTCCAGGTGATCAAGAGTATGATGCTACGGGTCTAAACGTCTGGTTTCACATACCCGGGGGAATTCAAACTGATACCTATTCCATGCTTAATGAGACTTATGAATTTGTTGGTGATGGGTTGATTTGGTCGGGGCATCTCATGCCATTTACCGGAAAACGATTAGTTTCTGCGGGGCAATATTCAAGAGATGATGTTTATGGCCAATTTGAGGCAACTTATACAATCGATGAATTTTTTACTCCTGAAGGGTATTTAATTGGAGAGATATTACGTGAAGAAGATAAGGGTTATAGTAGTGGCTATTATTCAGAATTTGTATTGAATTCATATGTATTTATAACATCTTCAAGTTATTTACGACCATTTTGCATTTGGATGTATCTTCTTGCCTACTGGTTTCCATTATTATTTTTTGCTATAATATTTTATGTAGTTTATGAACATTATAGATGGAAACCAAGAGTTATAAGAGCAAGTGGTAAAAAACAAGAAGTGGTTGTAGAAAGAAAAATGCCTGGAGGATTAGAATTTTCCATAGAGTCTCCTTATTCAGAAATGATCCTTGCATATCTCTCCAGAGCAAAAATTCAAGGAAAAACAATAGTTTCTGCACATAATCAAGAAAACCTCAAAGGAATTGGATTTATTGAACCGAATGGAAAAGTTGGGACCTTCTTTGGAAAATATTCTGAGGATCTAATATCATATACTAAAGTAAAGTACGCTCATGCGGAAGTTCCGAGATTAATTGGTTTTAAAACTATAGAGAAATATGATGTATTTAAAATTGAATACTTGCAGGGAATGGAGGTTCATTATGATGCGAATTTAATTGAACCGGCAAGGGATCAAGATTTAGATGCAATCATGAGATTAATTGCCAATGAAGATAGTGGTACTTCCAAAAAGAAGGATGCAAAATGGGTAATTGAAGCCGCAAAGAGTGATATTATAGTTATCGCTACAGTTTCTCCAAAAGAAGAATGGGTTAAAGATATACTGACAGAGATCTTACGGAGAAATTATAGGAAACCAGAGATATATTTAGATCGTGTACTATTAGGCGTTGGATTCGCAACTCCAGGAAATGAAACTGGATGGTTATATGGTTTATACGTTCACCCCGCATTCAGAAATAAAGGAATTGGTCGAGCACTGGTAAATGCCCGTTTATCAATTTTAAAAGAATTAGGATGTAATTCTGCAATAACTGAAATTGCTGAATGGAATAGTCCAGCAAAAGGTATTTATGATGATTTTGATGCCCCTAAATTAGGAAAAGTTAATTTATTTGGAAAAAAAATGCCTAAAGTTAAGGTGAGACGCTTTTGAATAATTTCGAACAATTTCTTCATGATTCAATTGATCTAAAATTATATTCTGTAGATGCAGAAATTTCAGCAATAAATCCTCAATTCAAATCATATAAGAAATGGATAAAAAGTTACATAGGACCTGCTACAGCGGAATTAAATGATATTAAAGAACCAATGATTGATGCTGTTAAAGACGAAAATCGCAATGCAATATTTCCAGATTATTCAATTAATTTAGATGGTAAAATTTTTTTCTTAGCTATTAAAGGTTGTGGAGCTTATGAGGATATGTATGAAGGAAAACCATTATCACCGATTCATATACGAAACGCTTGTCGAGATCCTACATACTTTCATCTTGTAGATAAACTAACAACAGGAACAGGTTTTATTATGGGTGAATCATGGATGGGAGAAAGTCCATATGGTTGTCAAGGTTTTATCAATGCCTTTGATGAATTAGCTTTTTCTAAGTTAGCAAAATTAGATTCCATCAATGGTGCTCACATTTGCCCTGTCATAGGAGTCGTACAATTACCTCCTGAAATTGAAGAAATGGCTCGAAAATTTTTTTGGTTTAATACCTATAAAGATCATTTTTATCAAGAAATCAGATTAATGCCTTCAAATATTCGATTGTATTTTGAATCATCTCGTTTAGTAGCTAATCCTAGTTCGTTCTTTTCATTGTTCGATCTAAATAATGAAGGACTTATTGAAAAATTTGAAATTAACTTTATCAAAAGCGGAATTGCATTATTATCATTATTCATAAGATCAGCAAAAAAAGAAGGAGATAACATTACAGGGATCATATATCAAGATGTGTGGCTAGATAAAGATTGTGTAGTAGCACCTGATGGTATAATTCATTTCGCTGACTTAGAAGGTTTGATATGGAAAACTGTACCACAAGATAAATTTGCAGAAACTCAAATTAAAGAGTGGGAGAAGTTAGTTTTTGAATTTCTTTTTGCTCTAGTTAAAATAGATTCTTATCGACATCAGTTAAAAGGTTCAAAAATGTCTTGGAATAGACAAAGAGAAGAGTTAGCACTTCTCATTCAACTTGCTATAAATCAAGATAGATTTGCATATTCAAAAAATAAAAATAAAGATTTATTAATTGTATTAGAGGGAGCTGAAATTCCCTTAGTAGAAATTCCATTACTTGAAATGGTGAATTAAAATGGATTGTGAAAGAGCTTTAGAAATATTAACATCAATTAAAAAAAGGGATGATATTCCTTGTTCTTCAGATGAGATTTCAGATTTATTGAAATTTTCCTTTATTAGCGAACATGGAAAAGAAAGTAGCGATCTACCAATGGATAGTGATATAAATACTCTTAAAATGAATTATGATCAGCTAAATAACGAGATTCATGCATTAAATAAAGAGTTATTATCCATAGAAAGAGAATATGAACATGTTTCTTTAGGTAGTAAGTTAACAAGTTATTTACAAATTGGAAAAGGAAAAAAATTGAAGTCTCAAATCTCCAGAATGGAAAAGAAGATAAAAAATATGGATATTCAAGTTAGTATTATTAAGGATCAAATTTTGAAATTAAATGATCAAAAGCAATCTGTTAATCAAACGGTAAGAGTAAATGGAAAAAGTGTAATCTTAACGCCTATCGGAGATAACATGATTGATGAGATTGAAGCTAGAGATAGATTCCTAAAAAGGGATTTAAACGATTTAGTTAATGTTATTGATCAACTTGACATGGAATTTTCATCTTTAATTAATAGAGTAGGTCAGGTAATGAACACGGGAGCATTTTCTGCAATTTGGGCCCTTTACTTGTTAAATTCTAACTTGGTTGGACTAGAAAAGGCTTTTAACTCAATATCAAAAAGAGAATATACCTATCAACAAGCTGAGAAGAGAATGATGACACTTTCGATTAATTTCATGCGAAATCCGCAATTATCCGTGCCTACCTCATATAGAGATACCATAAATATTGAAAGAGATATGCAATATGATTATCGAAAAGATAATCCGGCTACTGAGATAAAAGAAACCATATACCTATACGGTTATAATATAAATCAAAACATTAAAAAAGCCACTACAATGATCGGGAAGTTACTCTCTAACTGGTCTTTTCATCATGGAAGCAATACTTTGAGTGAGGAATATGTAAATAATTTGGTTAAAATCTTTAAAGATAAACCGATTGGTTCTTTAAGTATCAAAGAAGTGGTATATGCTTCATTTGTCATTCCCTTTATAGGAGATTTATCAAAATTAACCTATTTTAATGATTTATTACGGGATATTCCTGAAGGTTCAAAATTCTTTGCATCAGTTTCAGCTCTATTTCCATGGGATGTTAAGGAAACTTGGATGATTCTATTAAGGGCAGAAATGAACATCTTGCGGGCTCAAAGTGCTAAATTTATACCTGAATTGATAGAATATGCTCTACTATTAGCTATGAACCCAAAAATCATCAAAGTTGAAAACAGCTTCTCACAGAACCAATATGATGAATGGACACAATTAATAATCCCAATTGTTCATCTTCTAGCATATAGTTTCCTAGAAAAAGATTTAGAAAAGTATGTGAGGGGAAGACCCTTAGCTTATATTATATCTCCAAGATATTATCATCGTTCTTCTTTACATTATCATGTAATTGGATAAGAGTTTAAAGAATGATTTTTATATAATTTTCCGGAATAATTCTTCATTTTCAGGGACTTTAAGAGTGTCATAGAATATGGAGTAATATTTCTGATAATAATCTCTTTTCTTTGATATAACGAATTTATCCTCTCCTTCTTCTACTTTTCCTGAAGCCCAGAAAATCTTACCGTTAGAATTTAAATCTATATTATCTCCATTTTTGATGATCTTTCCACCCTTAATAACATACTCAATATTTTCTAATTCTTTTTCAAGAACTTGATAGTTATTTTCAATGTCAAGCTTTGCAAGCTTAAGATTTAATATATTGATATCTCCATCAGCTCCGATACCTAAATTTCCTTTGTAGGTTCCTAAACCTAGGGATTTCCCAGGACTTGAACGTGATATTATAACGAATTCATTGAAAGTAAGTGAACCTTTATGAGATTCAATATTAAAACCACTACTAAACTCATCTCTAGCTTTCTGGCTCATGAGCCATGTAGCAATTTTGGGAATATTTGAAATTTTTGAGTAATTTGGAAAGTTGCATGATAATTGGATTTGCCACTTGTTCTTTATAGTAAGTGCAAGTTCTACAGCATTCTTCCAAAGATTACAATGGACTTTATTTTTCTTGTCAAATTTTCTTAATGTAGCGTACGTATCCCCTTCTAATTCTACTGCAGATCTAATTATCTTATATTTAGGATCTGACTCTTGTAAGGAGTTAATCAATATTCTGTCATTGGTAATTAAGGGATTTACTGGATCAAAACCAATAAACCCTAGATCTAAATCAAAATTAATGTTATCATTAAAGAATTGAATTAATTCGGTATTGTTTCCATCAACATTATAAGAAGACGCGTGTGCAAGATGAAAAATTTGGGATCTCTCATAATTTGTATCATGTTTTGAATCTAATCCTAAGGATTTAATTTTGTTCAAAACGGTCATTAAGTTTTTTTGACCTTCCAAATTCTCATATCCTTCCACATGAGCATGAATTGAGTGAGGTATAGCAAGGTACTCAGCATATTTGGTAAGATTTTCATAGATATCTATGGGTTTAAAATTGTATAGACGTCCACCTTGGTTTAAATCTTCTCTAGTTTTTTGATAATTCCAATTTTCTGATTCAAATGGATTATACACTTTCAGTCCAAAACCTTTACTAATAGATAGTAAATCTGAAAGAAAGATGGATGCTTGTTTTACCATTCCTTTCTGGAATTCTAATTCTAAAGGCCACAAATTACTAACATTCAATAAAAATCCTGAATCGATAACTGGTAAATTAGTTAAATTGAAAATTGCGTGTTTTACCATCGAGGGAAATATATTAGCGTCTAAGACAAATGTATAACCATTTTTTATGTATTGTTCAGCAATATTTGTTAAAGTTAATCCTTTCCATGTATTTTGGAAGAGTTTATCGTTAGAACCTAATAATCTAACCCAATTTAACTCTTGAGAAGCAATGTGAGAATGAATATCAATCGCAGCAGGGATGACTGTTTTATTACTAGCATCTATCTCTTTTATGGCAGATTGATTTGAAAATTTCTCAACTATTTTTCCTTTTTCAATTAAAATATCTTTTTTTTCTCCTTCAATTTTATTCATTGGATCAAATACAGTTCCATTTTTTACAATTAGTTTACTCATCGTGATCCCTCCTTTATCCTTTGAAGGATAGATTTATAGTCTAAAATTGGTTTCTCATCAGCTTCAATTTTAACTTCGATATTTTTAAATTCAAGCTCATTTTGTATCACTTTTGTTAACTGGTTTGACCATATTGAAACTGGCATAATGGCCATTTTTAAAGGCACTTTCTCATCTTGAATGCATTTCACATTAACGGCTCCTGAATCATGATAAATCTTAACAATTGAATCTGGCTTAACATTCAACTGTTTTATATCTTCTGGGTTTAGAAAAACAATAGCTAATTTTTCTTTTAGTGAATTATCATCTCCAAATGCGAATTCTCTCGCTTGATCGTTTTCCATTTTTCTAATAGTATTAAGAATGAATTCCATTGATTAAGAACCTCCATTTGTTAATCTTTTTAAAAGTTCATTTAGGATTTCTTCATCAGAAGGAATATTATTAGGAGGATTGATGATTTTTTGTAATTCAATAGGAATATGGTCTAATCTATAAGCAAGTCCTCCACATTCAATACCAGTAATAGCACTTGGAAGGAATAAATCCGCTACATCACCGGTTGCCGATTTTTTATTATCAATAACGATAATAGGATGTTTCATAAACTTTGAACTCAAATTAGCAGGTAAATGAGAAATTGGATCAGTTCCAACAATTATTGATA
>JAGXNQ010000011.1 GCA_019894955.1 Promethearchaeota archaeon
CAATAGCTTCATAATCTTCAACAAATGGTCGGACGGTAGTGGTCGAAATTCTATCATCACATTGTCTTAATACCGTGATTGCTTTCCAAGTAAGTTCTTTCCCTTCAGTTCGTGCTTTTAATTCAAGCATTTGACCTAAAAATTTTGCTTCATTTAGAGATCTTGGAGGTTGACAACAACCATCACAACCTGCGATTAATATTTTTTTATAGTCTTTAACCATCTCGTAAATTTCTGCTATATCTTTTAATTCGGTAATAATCATTTTCGTTTATCTCCTAATTACTTTTTCTCACTTTTTTAATTTTAAATTATTTTGAGTAAAAAAATCTCATGATTAGGTTGTTAATTTTTCAATTAACTTATTTGGCTTAACAGCTCTATTCATCAAGCTGAGATCTTCTAATTTTACACCTAAAGCTATTGCCATCATTTCAGCTAAATATAAAACGGGAATATCTAATGTTTTACCTGTTTTACGTGCTGCGATCTTCTCCTTCCGATCATATTGGGTTGTACAAGCTGGACATACTGCTATTAAAGAATCAACTTCTTCTTCGAGCTCACATAATTCTGTCATTTTGTCTTCTACTAATTTTTCACCAATTTCATCTTGTAAACGGGCGCAAAAGCCACAACATTCTAATTTATTAGCAAATTCAACAGTTTTTGCTCCTAAATTTTGAATTATTATATCAATTTTTTCGGGTTTTTCTGGATGATCAAATTGCATTATTTTACTTGGTCTAATCAAATGACATCCATAATGTACGGCAATATTCATATCATCTAATGGTCTCACAATTGAACTCTTTATTTTGTCTAACCATTCAGGTTGACTAAATATTTCGACAAAATGATATACTTTTACTTTACCAGAATAAGTGTAATTAATCTTTTTCAGGATAACATTGATTTTTTTAAGATATTCCTCATCCTCTTCTAATAGGACGCTAACTGTCTTCAATGTTTCGAAACAACCAGAACAAATCGTCAAAATGTCTAAGCCCATTTTTTCTGCGATCGCAAGATTTCTTGCTCCTAATGCCACCCACGTATCCATATTCAAAGATTGTAATGATACTGGTTCTGGACAACAACTAACGCCTTCCATTTCTGTCAGTTTTAAGCCTAAAATTCCTGCAACATCCCGAAAAGCTTTCTCTAGATGAGGTGATTTCAGGGGTATATTACATCCTGGAAAAAAGGCATATGATTTCTCCATATTTATTTATCCTCCTTATTTTTTGCAAGTTCACCTAACCCAGTTTCTTCAATTATAAATCTAATTTCTTCTAAATCAGGCGGTACAATCTGTGGTAATCCCATTTTATTTCTTCTTCTATCAATGTTATCTTTTAAGCCACCAGTATAAGGAACAACAAATCCATTATTGTAGATAGTTACTACAGTGCTTGAATACTCTTTAGGGACTGTACCTTCTTTCACGGCCATATTTCGGAGAAGAGCTAAGATAAATGAATAATCTACATTTTTTGGACATCTTTCAGTACACCTATGACATAAAGAACAAGTCCAGATCGCTTGACTTGAAAGAACTTCATCCCTTAATCCTAAAAGGCATGACGCAACAACTCGATGAGGTTGCATATCCACGTATTCAGTCACAGTACATCCAGAGGAACAAACTCCGCATTGTATACATTTTAAAAGTGATTTTGCTCCTACTTTTTCGCTTATTTCGTACCGAAATTTGGTATCTAGATCTGATGCATTTTTTTTTACCATTTCTGTCATTATTTATGCTCCCTCCTTAGCTTTTTCTTTTTTGGGTTCAATTTTATCACCAGTTTTAGGAATTGGTCCTAATTCTTTAACTTGATTCACAAATTGAGTAACAACTTGAGAGAATTTTTTTCCTTCACTTGCAGAAACCCATTCTAAATGATATCGTTTGGGATTAATCCCAACCTTCTCAAGTAGTTCGTGGACTTCATTAAATCGTCTCAACATATCATAATTACCTTCTAAATAGTGACAATCTCCAATATGACATCCTCCTATAAATACTCCATCAGCACCTTCCAAAAATGCTTGTAAAATGAAGCTTTTTGGGATTCTACCCGTACACATTACTCGAATTGGTCTAATATTAGTTGGATATTGAAACCTACTCACTCCACAAGTATCAGCCCCTGCATAACTACACCAATTACATAAGAAAGCAACTATTCTTGGACGTTCATCTAAAAAGTCTCCCCTTGTAGCTTCTTTGATCATGGGATAAATTTGATCATCTGAAAAGTGACTCATTGTGATTGCACCAGCGGGACATGCCGCTGAACAATCTCCACAACCCTTACATAACAATGGATTTGATTCAGAAACCAATATGTCATTATCAAAATTTACACCAATGGCTCCAAAATTACATACTTCTTCACATTTTTGACAAGCTATGCATAAAGCGGGATCTACGATAGAAAATAAAGGCTCGGCCTCAACTTCTCCTGAAATAAGAGGTATTAATGCATGTGCTGCAGCACCTCTTCCTTGAGAGATAGAATCAGATATCCCTTTAGGTCCATGACATGTTCCTGCTAAATAAATTCCATCCGTTGCAAAATCCACTGGTCTGAGTTTAACATGTGCTTCCAAGAAATACCCATTTTGATCTCTGGCACACTTAATTTGTTCACCCAAAGCTTTGGTATCATAAGGAATTAATGGTGTTGATAAAACGACTTTATCAGCTTCAATTGTAAGATCCGTTTGAGTTAAGATATCTTTAACGTTGATATTTAATTTATCATTTGTATTGTCAAGTATGGGGTAATCATTAAATCTTATATAGTTGACATTTTCACGGGCTTTCCAGTAATAAAGTTCCTCATCTGTTCCTACGCGAATATCTCGATATAAAACATATATATTTGAATTCGGATATTTTTCCTTAACATATAAAGCATGTCGAATGGATTCAGAACAACAAATTAATGAACAATAAGTTACACCATTAGCTCCTTCAGGTTGTCTTGAACCTACACATTGGATAAAGACAAGAGTTTCTCCATCTTTTAATTCATCATCCTTAAGTTTCTCGGACAACTCGAGTTGAGTCATGACATTTTCATTCTTTCCATAATCATACCATCCAACTGGTTTATACTCATAAGCTCCTGTCGCTATTAATATTACCCCTACGTTCAAATTATCAATTTTCTCATCCTTATTCTTGACTTTTACATTGAAATTACCGATTGATCCTTTAATTTCAGCTATTTCAGAATTTAAATAAGTAGTGATATTTTTCATACCATTGAATTCGTGCAATCGATCATCTAAAAACTGTTTAGAATCAATTTTATCAAAATTAATTTTATATATCAGATTCAGTTGACCACCCAGTTTATCCTCTTTTTCAACAAGATGAACTTTGAAACCTTTTTTGGCTATTTCCATTGCTGCACTTATTCCAGCGACTCCACCACCTACCACTAAAGCTTCGGGGACCACACTACCCTTGATTTTATATTCAGCTTTTTGAGCAGTTACTCGTGCAACTCCCATCCTAATTAAATCTTTAGCTTTATCAGTAGCTCTTGGATTATCATGCATGTGAACCCAGGAATCTAATTCGCGAATACTTACGAAATTAAAAAGATATTCATTTAACCCTGCTTCTCTAATCGTTTTTTGAAATAATGGTTCATGTGTTCTTGGTGTACAAGCTGCTACCACAACTCTATTTAGATTTAATTCTTTAATCTTTTCTTTAACAATATCCTGAGTTAGTTGTGAACAACTATATTTATTTTCCATGGAGAATACTACATTAGGTAGTTTTTTCGTATATTCTACCAAGCTTGGGACATCCATATAGCCAGCAATGTTAATTCCACAACGACAGATAAACACTCCAATTCTAGGCTCATCTCCTGGTTTGACCGATATTAATGGTGGTAGAGAGATTTCCCTTTCTTCAGCACTTAGAGGTACAGCATGATTAGCTGCAAGAGCAGCAGCAGCGCCTGCTTTTGCTACTGAATTGGCAATATCATCAGGTGATTGACATGAGCCAGTCACATAAATTCCATCTCTTGTAGAACGAAGATCTTCAGTAGAAGCATTAGTTTTAAAAAAACCAAATTCATTTTGTTCAATATCTAAAATCTCGGCTAATTTTCCAGCATCCTTTCTAGGGATTACCGCATTTGCAAGTACAACTAGATCAAATTCACTGGTTTCTACATCTCCAGTATCAAGATTTGCATGTTTCACATATAAATTATGATTTTTTGGATTTTCACGAATATCTCCTGGTATTCCTCTGTAATAAATTAAACCATATTCATTCTTAGCTCGTTCAATGAACTCTTCTTGATTTTTTCCTATTATCCTTATATCATTAAAAAAGATTGTCACGTTAGTATCAGGGGAGTGTTCTCTAGTGACCACTCCTTCTTTTGTCTGATACATGCAACAAAATTTTGAACAATAAGAACATAAATCTTCATTCCTTGAACCTACGCAACTGATAAATGCAACATTATGTACGTGTTCCTTATCTGAAGGACGAATCAACTCTCCTTCAGTAGGACCTGAAGCACTTAAAAGTCTCTCATATTGCATTGCTGTAATGACATTTGGATATTCACCATAATGATACCGATCTAAAACTACAGGATCTAATTGATCAATTCCTGTCGCAACAATAATCGACGATACATCATATCCAACAACTTCATCTTTCATTTCCCAATTAATAGCACCAGCTTCACATTCTTTTTCGCATAATTGACAGGCTCCTTTCGTCAAATAAAGACATTTTTCTGCATCAATTACAGCTTTACGCGGTACTGCTTGCGGAAAAGGAATATATATTGCTGTTCGATTACCCATACCTTCTTCAAATTCAGAAGGTATTTTTTTCATTGGGCACTTTTCAGAACAAGCTCCACAACCCGTACAACTATCCCAATCAACATACTTTGCTTTCTTTAAAACCTTTACACTGAAATTCCCAGGCTCTCCGGTAACTTCTTGAACTTCTGAGTATGGAATTAGTTCGATATTTGGATGTCTAGATGATTCAACCATCTTGGGAGCTAATATACATATGGAACAATCTAATGTGGGAAATGTCTTATCGAGTTGTGCCATTCTACCCCCTACAGAAGAGGTTTTCTCCACTAAAATCACCTTATATCCTTGATCGGCTAAAGTAAGAGACGCTTCTATACCCGATATTCCTGCTCCTATTACCATAATATTACTATTTGGCATTTTTCTTCAGTTTTTTTTTTTTTTTCTTCTTACTAAATTACTACATTAGTAATGAATTAACGATCAAAAAAAAAAGATATTGTTAATTCCAGTAAGATATAACTTTATAATGAGTATTAATGACTATTTCATATTTAAATTTTGCATGTAATGTGCGAATTTAACAATTTTTTGCGTCATTTGATCAATTTTTCGCAGTTTTTGATCATCTTATTTCGGAAAAAAAGCCCATTTCAGTAATGTTCATTTATGGGAGTTTTTCCTCTTAAAGGAATGATGACAAAATAGTATATCTAAATTCATATTTCCTTTTCAATAATCTCAAATTAACTTTTTTAGAAATTATATCTTGTAATTCCCTTTTTCCCCAAGAAAAAAAGTCCAATCTAATCGACTTTTTCACGTGATAAAGAAAATTTGAGAGAGTGAGAGCAAATTTATAAATGTAGATTAATTTATTTCATATATAAAAAAGAAGAAAATTATTTGTCGATATCTTTTATAAAACGGGGTTATAAAACGTTATTGATTAAACATAAGATTGCGATCATCTTTCATTGATAATTTCATATTATCTAGGTATTCGATTAATTTTTATCTAAAAGAATGTAATTACAACATAATAAGTGTGAAACACTAATAGAATCCGACAAAAATAGGTGAATTACGATAAAGGTATGCGTTTGTGGTCCATTGAGATGTGGTAAATCAACATTAATTAGTCATTTTGATGAAAAAGCCCTCAATGTTGAGGCAAAAGCGAGAGACAACAATTATTACACGGTTGGCATGGACCTCGGGATAGTTAAATTGAATGGATTTGATGTGTTTCTATTTGGAACACCAGGATTGTTAAGATTTAAAGTAATGAGAGATGTTATAGTACAAGGTACTGATGGGATCATTTTCATGTTTGATGCTGCCCATCCGGATAAGGACGAAGATGGGCTCATAATTCTTAATGCCGTGAGAAAGCTTTTAATGCCTGAAACCCCAATAGTATATTTAGCAAATAAACAGGATATTGCAGGAGCTAGGCATCCGGAAATCGTCCGTTCCCAAAATTATTTACCATCGGATGCGGTTATATTCCCAACTACCACAAGAACTGGTGAAAATTTAGAAGAAGCATTAAAATATATTGTTAACCAAATATATGATAATTATTCTTCACTACTTAAGGTGCTAAGAACTTACGAATCAGATATTGAAGGTCTTGCTAAAAAATTAGATAAAGATAATATCCAGATGCGAGATTTGTTAAATAACTTAGAAATAAAGAGATTTATTGACGTGGATCGATTTAATAGAACTTTTAAAGTTCGCGAAGGTATGAAGCTCTTAATGTGATTAATGTAGAAAAAATGACCTCATTTTTTGAAAAAATCATTTGGAAAGATAACATCTTTTCCTTTATCATTCATTAACTGAATTAAATCATTTTTCTGTTTATTAAGAAGAGTCCATATAAATTCTGGTATGTCTTTTTCAGCTTTGAACATTTTTTCCATTCGTTCTAATTTTGCCAAAATATTTTTTATTCTTATTGAAAATTGCTCGATATAATCAGTTTCTGAATATAATTTTCCTAATTCAAGATCAAATAAATTCTTCAAATCTTCATATAATGGAATGTATCCAATTGGTGTTATAATTGCTTCAAAATCACCCTGAGTTCTCCCTTCTGCCCATATTATCCATATTTTCTTATCAAGTATTCCATTCAAGTACTTTCCGTCTTCATTTTTCAGAAAGTAGTTGGTAGAAAACACTTTTGGGCAATATTTTAATTCTTTTCCAAACTTCTCATGGTTTTTTAGATATTTTCCTAAAGGTACAACTAAGAAATCAAGATTAGCCATGGGGTTTGATTTTCTCACTCCTTCCGCTCCGATTGTTGCAGATGTGGTTTCAGATTCAATAGTTGCTCCGAGATATATTCCGTGTTCCCAATTTAAACTTTGTAATATTGGGGGCATAGTATCTGAATCTCGTCCACCATAAAATATACCATGAAGGGGAACTCCCTCCGGATCCTCAAGTTTGTCATCGGTATTAGATAATTCGCTTAATCTTATCGTGTATCTTGCATTAGGATGAGCAAATGGAATTGAATTTCCATTTTCATCTGCTTTGTTTGCTTTCCAATGGCCAGAAAAATTCATTCCTTCTTTAGGGTTATCTTTACCCATACCTAACCAGTATGAATCTCCATCTTTAATTAAAACATTAGAAAAAATTGTTTCACGGGGGGTTGTAAGAGCTTCATATATAACAGGATCATCAATTTGATTTACATCTTTTATAATTCCAAAGATGCCTTTTTCAATATTGGCAGCATGAGCAAATCCATCACCCCAAGAACGTAGATAAGCAATATCATCACCAACTATTTGTTGACCGGGTAACATGGCTGTGGACGTTTTTCCACAAGCACTAGGATATGCACCTGCAAAATAACTCACTCGGTTTTTTCCTTTTGGACAAACTCCCATTATGAAGTAATGCTCTGTTAGCCAATCTTCATTATTTGCTTTATGAATAGCCAATCTGAGGGCTAATTTTTTTAAACCTAAACTATTGCCAGCATATTGATTATTAACAGAAAGAACCCTAGATTCTTTTAAGTCCACGTATATTCTTCGATTCTTTAGGTTTTTAGTAACAGGTGGATCCCCTGTTAGTTCTCCAGCTGAATGGATGAAATAAAAGAAATCTTCTGAGTTATTTAATTTTTTGAATTCTTCATATCCCGCTCGATACAATAAATCTTCTGAATGGGCTACATATAGTGAATCTGTGAGTTGAAGAGAGAGAATAGAGAATTTCGAGTTTTTAGGACCAAGGCAGAAAAATCTAATAATACATTCTTTCCCTTTCATACAACCCTCCATTATTTTCAGGATTTCTTCTAATCCTTCCTCCCTGTCAATAGTGTTCAACGCTGGTGGTTTATAACCTCCTTTAGGGATTAAAATCTTTGTATTTCCTTTATCCCTTGCTTGATCATGATTAGACATTGTAACAAATCCATCAAAATGAACTGTGTGCCCATTTATATTTAACTTGGATTCCTCATGCTTTTTAACCACATTTTGCCTTACATACGTAATATCTTCTTCAGAATCAGAGACAACAGTAAGTTTGCTAGGATTGCACAAATCCACAAATTGATGAATTATGTGCAATACTTTTTTATTATTTAACTCATTTAATTTCTCAAAGTCTGTTTCTGAAAGTAGTCCTCTGGTTACATACCCCTCTATTTCCTTTAGATAATCCATTAAAATCAGCTATGAAATATTATTCAGATATAAAAAAAATTGAAAAGCAATTTAAATGCTTTTCTATCCATGAAGGGGGAAAAAGTGTGGAAGAATTAAAACTATATACTAGTTATTTAAATTATCAAGAAAAAAAAGATATAATAAAAAAGAGTACTTATGAAAGGTTCTTTAGGAACCTTTTGCATTAATGATCCGATCTACTCGTAAAATTAGATTTGCTAATCCACTACCAGACTTAATGACATGTTCGATTAAAGCAGCAGGCTCTATTATGCCTTTTTCGTAATTATTGCCAATAGAATTGGTTAATGTATCAATGCCAACCCATTTATCAGCATCAGACTTATGAGCTGCTCGTAAATCAGTCATATTTTCAATCTCATCTAGTCCGGCGTTTTTGATCAATGTTTTAGGGATTTCTTCAAGAGCAAGAGCGAAAGCGGTGATAGCTAATTGTTCTTTGCCACTAATTTCATTGGCATATTCTCTTAAATGTTTAGCTAATTCGATGTATATAGCACCCCCACCAGCAACAACCTTCTTAGTATCAGTGACTTTTGCAACAACAGATAAAACATCATGCAATGTTACTTCTGTCGTGCTAAGAATTTTATCTAAACCACCTTTCAACAAGATAGAAACAGATTTGGGATTCTTACACCCTGTGAATTGCGTGTATTCATTCTTGTCGATTTTTTGGAACTGTATGCTTTCAGCATAACCCAACTCATTTTCACTTAAAGAAAAGAGATCATCGATTCTTTTAGCTCCAGTGGCTTTAGTAACTGCTTTAATATCACTGTCTCCCAAATTTTTAATCGCAGCGATTCCTTCTCTTGCTAAAAATGCACCAAATTTATCTGAAATATCTTTATTGTTGACAACCATATTTACTCCTAAATCTTTGAAGATTTTAAGGTAATCATGCAATATTTTTTCTTCTTGATCTAGGAATTTCTGTATATCAGCAGGATTAGTAATGCGAATTTCTCCAGAAATTTCTGTTTTAACCACATCCAATTTCTTCCTAATGACAGCGATTTTAGCATTCTTAACGATGTCAGGCATCATGGCATTTACTTTTTCCTTTTCAATATAGACTCCATTGATCAGTTCTGTATCTTTGAGTGATTTTCCAGGAGCCTTAACTATTTTTACGTTTCCAACTTTAGAAAAAGTACTACCTTCTTCTTTTATGAGATTTACTGCTTTAACAGCGATTTCTGCGAAAAATTCTTTTAAGCCCATAACGTCTTTGGAATTCATTGCTGTGATTGCAACTTTTTTCAAGATTTCTTCATCATCTGCGGAGATGTTTTCAGCGATTTTATCCACAATTGAAAGAGCTTTTTTAGCTGCTAAATGAAATCCATGTGTAATGGGTTTAGGATGAATATTTTGTTCGATTAGTTCCAGTGCATTTGCTAATAATTGAGCAGCAAAAATGACAGCAGATGTGGTCCCATCGCCTATATCATCATCTATTGATTTAGCGACGTTTACCATCATATTTGCGGCCACATTTTCAATACTCAAGCTTTTCAAGATTTCAGCGCCATCGTTTGTAATTGTTACATCACCAGTTCCATCAACAAGCATTTTGTTCATTCCTTTTGGTCCAAGTGTTGATCTAACAGTTTCTGTTATCGCCATCATTGCATTAATATTTTGCATTCTTGCTTCTTTTTCCTTAGTTTGCTCAGTTCCTTCCCTTAATATCAATATTGGAACAGACATTAATTTTCACCTATATTTCTCATGATTTATTTTTTATTATTATTATAAATTCATTAATTTTCTGGATTTTAAGAATTTTATGATTTAGGGATCTTTAAAAATCCTCTTGTCTATTATCATTAGAAATGCTCCGATTATAAAAAATAAGAAGAAAATGATAGAATATCCATTTTTTATAATCAAAATAAATAATTAGCTAAATTGGTATCTTTAGTTACTATGAAAGAAACAGAAGATAAGAATAAAGATGACGAATGGCGCAAGAAACTGACTAAAGAGCAATATCAGGTATTGCGAAATAAAGGCACTGAACGTCCATTCACGGGAGAGTATTGGGATAATCGTGAGAAAGGAGATTATGTTTGTGCTGGATGTGGAGCACTTTTATTTGATTCTGAGACGAAATTCGACTCGGGATGTGGTTGGCCAAGCTTCTACAGCCCTAAAGATGAAAAAAACATTGAATCTAAAAAAGATCGAAGTTTGGGTATGTCTCGTGAGGAAGTTTTATGTAAAAAGTGTGGTGGTCATCTGGGTCATGTATTTAAGGATGGTCCGAAACCAACCGGCCTAAGATATTGCATAAATTCAATTTCTTTAGATTTTAAAAAAACGAATTAAAAAGGAATAAAGTAAAAACTCTTTTTTGAAATTTCACAAAATAGCAGATTCAAGCTATTTAGATAAAGTATCCCAGAATTTCTTCTTTAGAATTGAAAGCGCTTTATTTTTAGGTTTTATAAAAAAAATGTCGCGAGATGTAATAGTTGGATATTCTTCAATTTCTAAAAATGTAATAAGATTTGCATTCACGGCTTTTTGTGCAATTGTCTCACTTAGAACAGAAACATAATTAGATTCAGAAATTGCAGATATTATGGAATCGTTATTATCCATGGCTAATTTAATTTCTAACTTATTATTTTCGAGAAAATTATGTTCGAAAATATCGCGAGTTCCTGATCCCTTCTCTCTACTAATAAATGGGAATTTTAATAATTCCTTAAAAGATATGCTTTTATTCTTTTTTGCAAGTTCATGGTTAGGAGAACATATAAACTTTAAGTTTTCTTCTCCAATTTTGATAGCTTCAAAATTTTCTTCTTTATATCCCATATAACTTCCAATACCAGCAAAATCAACCTGGTTTTTGGTGATTAGATCGAGGGAATGCTCAGAATTATTGATCATTATTTTAAAATTAGCATGGGGATATTGTTCTCCGAATTGAGCAATAAATTTAGGTAAAATATGTGACCCCGGAAGTGTTGAAGCTGAAATGATTATATCTTCAGTGATTTTATCACTAAATTGTGCTAATTTTTCCTTGCTTTTATCATATAATTCTATGATTCCTTTAGCATATTCAAGGAATATAGTACCTTCCTCGGTTAATTCAAATTTTCGAGTTGTTCTATTGATTAATTTAATATCTCCATAATCACTCTCTATCTGTGAAATACGATGAGATAATGTACTTTGAGACGTTTTTAAAATATTAGCAAGTTTAGAAAAACTTTTTAACTCTTCGAGAAGGATAAAAGTCCTTAAAAATTCAATATTCATATTTAAATAATCAAAATCTGGACCATTTGTTAATTTATCGATATTCTTAATAAATGAATACGAAAAAATTAATATATGCCCTCATTTAGTTTTATATTAGGATTAGTAGGATTAAAATAAAAATGTCTAAAAAAGCGAAAGTATTTACTATTGCAATTGGCTCAAGTCAATATACAAAAGAAAGACCTTATACTTTACTTAGATTTGCCTATACTGCTTTATTGGAAGGCCATAAAGTCAACATATTTTTAGTGGAAGATGGTATTTGGGTTGGAAAAAAGGGTCAAAACCCAAAAAATTATGATAATGTAGGAAAATGGTTAGTAGATGTAATTAATGAAGGGGCAGAAGTACTTGTCTGTGGAGTATGCATGAAAGCTCGAGGAATGTCAGAAGAGGAATTATTACCGGGATGTGCCAAGACTACGATGAATGGTTTTTTAGATATGTGCGTGAATGCAGATAGTGTAATATTTTGTTGAAAACTAAAAGGTGGTTAAAATAGTAGAATTAAAAGTTTTAGATTGTTCAGATCTTGTTTGCCCTTTACCGGTAGCTAAGACAAAAAAGATGCTTAATTCAATGCAAAATAGTGAAATTCTTGAGGTTAAAGGCGATTTTAGTGAAGCAGGTGAAAATATTAAAAGATTTGCAGAATCTCATGGGCATAAAGTTGTCGAATTTAAGTTAGAGGGAGAAAATTACTCAATCATCATCAAAAAGAAGTGATTACTCTTATCATACAACTAAAATCGAGGACGTATTCTTATATTCCTTTAGAACCATATTAGATGTAGTTTTTGTAACCCATTCTTCTTCGTTGATAGACCTTATAAAATCGTGAACATCTTCAGGTTCTTTAAATCTACAAATTAACGCTGCAGATTGCTCACCAGTAGTGTGAAAAATCGAACACACTTCTGGTTTCTCCTTAAATCCTTCTAAAATTTCTGAAGTATGCTTACCATCAATTTGAACCCGAATGAGAAAAGTAAATTTATATCCAAGCTTAATATTATTGAGATTAAGGGTATATCCTTCTATAATTTGATTCTCCTCAAGCTTTGAGATTCTATTATGGATAGTTCCTATAGATATACCCAACTCTTCTTGTATTACTCTATAAGATGTTTTTGCATTTTTCTGCAGAATTCTAATTATATCTCTATCAATAGAATCAAGTGACTTTTCCTTTTTCACATTTTTTTTTTGATTTGGATTTGTAGGTACCATTATATAACCCTTAAGTAGTAATAACGAAATAACAATATATTATATTTTGAAAAATATTTAAAGCCTACCTTGAAACGTGAAAAAGTATTAAAAAAGTTTTATTTTCTTGAAAAATCTAAATCTGAATTTAAAAGGGATATTCCGAGAATTCCTAAATTTTATACAAATTATTTAATTTTTTCATTTATGATTGATTTCAGATCAATCTTCTCCTTGAGTAGATAATCGTCTAGTACGTCTTTTGCCTTTTCTCTTTGCTCTTGGTGTGTTTTAAGGAATTTATTAATCTTTTCTATGAGATCACCTTTACACTCTCCGCATAAAAGATCTCCACCAGTACATCTTGTTTGAATATTTCTAATTTCATCATCATCTAAAGTGAAAAGCATGAAATGATATTTATACACTGAACAGATTGAAGGATTTCCGCCTAATTCTCTTTGTATTTTTGCACTTGCTTGTCCACCTGTGAATGCATTATTTACTTTTTTTTTTACCATATCCGGAGTATCTATTGTGAAGATAGCAGTATGTTCTACAGAAGCTGACATTTTTCCTCCTTGTTGAAGACTTGGTAGAAATATGCATTGTATAGAGGCAGGTTTGTAATAACCAAGTTTTGGTAATACGTCTCTTGATAGACGAAAATGAGGATCTTGATCTACAGCGTGAGGGATTATGCAAGGAACATTCTTCTTTTCAATAATACTTTTAATTATAGCTGGAACAGTTTGGATACTTGTATAAAAAATTTGTCCAATATTTGCGCTATTAGTCAATCCAAAAGTTGCTTTAATAGTAGAGTAAGTTATTTTTTTAGCAATATGTAATGCATTTTTATAGAGAGTACCTGCAAGATCAATATCTGAAAAGATAAAGGTCTTTTTTGGATCAAATCCTAGAGCAATAATATCTAATGCATTCTCATATGAGTATTTATAAGCATCTTCCAATGATAGGGAGGGATTAAATAGAAATTTCTCATCGTCTGTTAATTGAAACCACAATTCCACATCAAATTTATCTTGAAGCCACTTTGTAAAAATCCAAGGCATAACGTGACCTAAATGTATATTTCCAGAGGGACCTCTTCCTGTATATAGATAAAAGGGATTTCCTTTTTTATATTCATCTAATATCCAATTCAGATCTCTATGAGCAAAAAAGATTTTTCTTGTTAGAAAGGGATGAATTTCATTTGTAATTTCCTTCAAATAAGACAATAACTTGTCGTCAATTGGTTCTATTCCAAACTCTTGTATTAATTGATCATAATCTACTTCTCCACTTACTTCCCACGGAGTAACAATAAAATTAGGCATTAGCTTATCAGCAGTAATTTTCAAATTATTTTTATTTGATAATCTTTCCTTTTTTTTAGGTTTTAGGGTTTTTAGCCAATTATATATCCTTCTTATACAACCCAAAAACAAATAAAAATATGTTCGTTCTTAGTAGATATCGCGAGAGGAAATTTGTAGAGATTAAAAAGAAATATAAAAAATACTTCAGAATAAATTAATCTTAGGTTAAAAGCGGCGTTAATATTTTTTCAATTGCATTTAGAAAATCAGTAAACTTTTCTAGAAATTCATCTTTTAGTGATTCTTTAATAATAACTGATATAAATAGTGAATTTTCAGCAATTTTTAATCGGTGAAGATATGAAAGCAAGTTTGCTCCAACATTGGAGAAATTATAATCAGCTTCGTACGATTCCTCTAACATTCTTTTAAGTAAAAAGAGATGATGCTTAATAGATTCTATGAGTTCAGTATAAAGATCAAGTTCGACAAACTCGCTATAATATTCACTAATTATAATTCCATTTTTATCAAAAACAATCAAAGAGGAGCAATTAAACTCATTTAAATATTTTTCCAATAGTTCTGAGAGATCATAAAATTTATCATCAAAGATAGACAAACCATATGAAATCAATTGTACAATAGAAATTATATCATAGATTGATGTTAGTTGGAATAATATCTTAACAGATGGATATTTTTGGCTAATTCCTTCTTTTAAATCATTAATAATGCTGATAGTCTTCTCTTTCCCCCTGATTTCTGGATCGTATTTATGAAATGAAATAATTAAAGGAATATCCAATTTATTTTTCATAAAATGATGTAAAATGGAATCTAAATATTCCAATGATATATTAAATCTTTCTTCATCTTGGATATCTATAATATATACCATTAAATCAGTTCCTGCGAAATAAAGATCTTGTTTCTTCTTGTATAACTCTCGAAACTTAGTCTGTCCACCCATATCCCAAAAAACTATTCGATTTTTTAAAAATTGGGTCGCATGGTATTCCACTCTAATGGTGGGTTTGAGTGAGACGATCTCTTTATCAAAATCATACTTCTTATCTAACGCTGTTAAAATTGAAGTTTTACCCGCGTTATCTAGTCCAG
Source organism: Promethearchaeota archaeon (assembly GCA_019894955.1). Taxonomy (GTDB): domain Archaea; phylum Asgardarchaeota; class Lokiarchaeia; order Sigyniarchaeales; family SOKP01; genus SOKP01. The sequence goes on from JAGXNQ010000011.1 coordinate 15,497, forward strand.
CAATAATTACTTTGAAAAATTCTTCCATAAATTTCACGACAATAATTTTAAGATTCTTGGTTATTTTCGAACTTTTTAATATCAAGTAAAATTCATTATTTTTAATCTTATGGTCTTCACGTTTAGAAACAAGATCACGCGTATTCTTTAGATAATATTCCAGTGTTAATCACGAGTCATATAAATAACACTCTCATTTTAATTAAGCAGCTTTTTTTATATCGTCAATTGAATTAATTTAGGAAGGTATAAAGAATGGAAAGCAAAAAAAACAATTTTTTACAATATTTAGAATATCAAATTAGCATCAAGAATAGAAGTGAGCAATTTATTAGAAAAATCCCTTCATTTGAGTCACAAATAAATGATAAAAACTCAAAAATTATTAAAATGATTGATGAGTTTGATGATATTCGCCGCAGAGAAGTTTATACATTATTGGTTGAAGAATTCACAAATGTAATTCAAAAGAAGAAATAAAAATCATTCTCCAATAATTTGGCAATAAATTGTCCGATTTCGAGGTTTTTCGTCAAATTCACAGAAGACAATCTGTTGCCAAGTGCCTAGAATTAACTTTCCTTTGTGAATAGGAAAAGTTTCAGATGTTTTAATAAGAAAACTTCTCACATGACCTGAACCATTATGGTCTCCCCAAGTTCTATGATGCTTATAATCATATTTATATGGTATAATTTTTTCTAAAAATTCATTTATATCATTCTGAACCAATCCAGGTTCATATTCAATCGTTGTAATGGCACCAGTGGATCCAGCAATGTGAACGTTAACAATTCCATCGGTTATATCACTATTGTTAACAGCATTTTGCACTTGAGTAGTTATATCTATTATATCACAAAATGGATTTGATTTTATCTCAAAAGTTTTTAATGTAACTGTCATTTTAAATAACTCAATTTAAAATTCTTTTTATTATAGAAAGTAAATACATATGAAAAGTTTTTTCAGAGATAATCCCCATATAATATTATCAACGTAATTGATACGAACTAGCTGAAAAAATATGTCCGACGATAGACTAAAAAAATTCTTAAAGAAAATTCATGACCCAAAAAATGATATTCCTCTTTATACTACATTAATTGTACGGCCAGGCAAGAAAATAGTTGACTTTAAAATAAAAAAAGAAGTTGCTAATATCTTGCGTGTTATAGCTCATGATGAAAAAAAAGCAGGGTGGTTCGTTCATTCATTTCATATTCCCATCAAAAATTTGGGATTATCTCCAGATTCCAAAGATCAAGAAATCCTACACGTTCTAACCAATCCAATTAAAATACCCACCAAACCAACTAAAGACTTTGTTGAAGATATTCTCAGAAAATATATAGATATTTTACCAGAAAAAGGGCGTCATTTTTTTAAAACTCAGCGATATAAGAAGAAAAAAGAAATGCAAACAGGTGTTAAATTAAAAGGATTTTAGCTTATCTATCACTCTTTTAATGGCATCCCATCTAAGGATACTTTTTCAAAATTTTTTGGTTTTCTCTCTCTATATGGATTTTTTATTTCTAAAACCTTCCTTCCTATTGTGATGTATCCTGTATGACCAATCATTCGTACTTGAGGTCTGGTAGCATTCTCTTTTACTTGCATGGTTCGTTTAATCAATTCATAAGTGTAGATCTCTGTGAAATCATTCTTTTGTAAGGCAAAAGTAGTTTTTTTCACTTGTTCTATCGTCGGGGAAAAAGAGACCAGAGTTCCTGAAAATTTTAAGTAGTTTTTTATTTTTGAAATTGCCATCCATGGTTGAGGCATATCTAATATAATCGAATCGACATTTTCATGGCCCAATTCGTCTTCTAGAATATCACCATGATTAATTGAAACAAATTCTTGTAAATTTAGACGCATGACATTTTTCTTCGCAGTCCGCAAACTCTTTTCTCTAATGTCATATGAATAGACATGACCATTTGGTTGCACATAAGTTCCTAATATACACGATAAAGCTCCAGAACCGCATCCGGCTTCAATGACTGTGCTACCGGGCCTAATTCCAGAATACATGATGATAAGGCCAGCATCTTCAGGATAGATGATTTGCGTTTTTCTAACCATATAAATTACATAATCAGAAGGTAAAGGTTCTAACACATAGAATTTGTAGCCTTGCGTTTCATGTGGATGTGAAAATACAACAGTACCAAATGCTTTTCCTATCAAATCGTCGAATTTGACGATACCTCTATGGGAATGAAATTCTTTTCCTTTTTCTACTTGAACAAGCCATCTTCTTCTTTCGTCTAGGATTAAAAAAACAAGATCATTATCTCGTATTAGTTTATTGCTCATCTTTTATTGATATTTAACTAAATTTAGTACTACTATTTATAGAATAATGCTTTAAGTTTTTAAAAATGATTGATTTTGCCGCTATACTCTAATTTTTCTAAGCATTCTTTTCTTGACAAAGATGTCTTTAGAGGGAGAAAAAATCTCATTTTTAAAATTAATGCAAAAAATATAAAATAAATGGACAATTGAAATACTTAATTATTTAGTTTAATCTTCTTTATAATTACTCTATTAAGATTCTGTTTATGAGTAAAGAAAACAATAGTGCATCTCAACCCCCTAGGAACTCATTTCAAGGATTACAACTCCAGATTGAAGATTTTCGAGAAAAAAGGGATGATTTGAACAAAAAAACAAAGGAATTCATTACGAGATTACAAGAGATCGATACAGAGATCGATAATTTGCTTAAAGTATCCAAAGAAAATTACAAAAAGAAAAGAGACTATTGGAATAGTAAGGTTAAATTGCTCAAAGAAAAAAAGAATGAGTATAAATCGATTCTTGACTCTTGCATGGAGGAGCGAAAAGCTCTACAGAAAGATTTCAGAAAAGATAAAAAACCCAAAAATAATTTCTCATCCATCAAGCAAATTGAACGTAAAATTGAGAATCTTGAAAGAACTATTGAAACTGAAAAATTGGATATTTCTGAAGAAAACTCGATTATTGATAAAATTGGGGAATTGACAGAAGCAAAACAAGAATACATGTCAGAACAGAAAAATTCTGAAGTATTTAAAATCGACCGTAAAATTCAGATAGTTAAAATCAATCTTAACAAGATCTACGAACAATTATCCAAATGGTCGAATAAGTCTCAAAATTATCATTCAAAACTCCAAGAAGTCTATGATCGGATAAATGAACTGAAAGAAAAGAAGAAGAAAACAGAAGAAGAGTTAATTGATAACAAGAAAGCTGCTGATGCTTATCATGAACAATTCTTAAAGGTCATGAACCAGAGGAAATCTACGTCCAAGAAGAGAGGCTCCCAAAATCGGAATAATAAACCTGAGCGATTTCAGAAACCGTATAGATATAATAAAGAAAAGAATGACGCACTCCAAAAAATGAAAGATGACAAATTAGCTACTGCCTTGGAAAAGCAGAAAGCAGGAAAAAGATTAAATCTGTATGAGGCCCGATTGATCTTGGAATCAAGGAATTAATTTTAACGCTTTCTTATATGACTAATACTATATAAGTTTAAATTTTCTCAATAAAGAGTATTATTGATAATTTTTTAGATCATTATTTATCACTCTTAATAGAGATTCTATAGGAGTCATATTATCAGCAATTTATAATCCTAACGATGAATAATCAATTAAAACCTAAAACAACTTGTTTTAATATACATGGAGTCTTGATTATTAAAATTTGATTAAATTTATTGGTTCGATTTATTTCTTTATACTAATTTGATTTAAAATTGTTTTTTAAGATGAATTATCTTATTAATTTACAATAATTGAAAGGTGATGTTATAATTAAGAAAATTATTGCTGAAATTCGAGAGAATTTAATGGAGCATCACGACTGGTTTAGTAAGTCGATACCGTTAATCGCCTCAGAAAATATCACGAGTCCCGCTGTTGATGAAGCTTGTAATACTGACTTCAGCCACCGATATGCTGAAGGATGGCCGAAAGAAAGAGTATATGCAGGATGTCGCTACATTGATAAAGTAGAAGAAATTTGTATGGATTTGGCGAATCAATACTTTAGATCAACTCATGCTGATGTTCGACCAATTTCTGGAGTAGTAGCTAACTTGACAATGTATAATGCATTAACTTCAGATAATAATGGGAAAATGTGTTGCATGTCAATTATACGAGGAGGGCACATATCACATGGTCCAAGATTTGCGAAGAGTGGAAGAGAAATTTTTGGAACTGCTGGAACTACAAGAGGTTTAAATATTGAATATCTTGCTTTTGATAATGATGAGATGAATTTAGATATAGATAAATCAGCAAAAATCATTAGAGATTTCAAACCCGAATTAGTACTTTTTGGGGGTTCTGTATTTTTGTTTCCCCATCCAGTAAAAGAACTCGGTGATGTTGCTAAGGAAGTGGGAGCGTATGTGGGGTATGACGCGGCTCACGTTGCTGGTTTAATAGGATCAGGATATTTTCAAGATCCTCTAAGAGAGGGGGCAGATGTAATGACACTTAGCACTCATAAAACCCTTCCTGGACCTCAACATGGTACATTAGTTTCGAACAGAGAGGATTTGGTGGATAGATTAAAATCATGTGCCTTTCCAGCACTTTTGTCAAATCATCATTTACATAATGTAGCTGGTTTAGCTATTGCTTATGCTGAAATGCTAGAATTTGGAAAAGAATATCATAAAAAAATAATTGATAATGCTAAGGCTCTTGGTCAAGCTTTAAATGAGAGAGGTTTATCAGTTTTAATGGAACATAAAGGTTTCACAGAATCTCATCAAATTTTAGTTGATGTTGCAGAATATGAAAAATCCATCGGTTTAGGTGGCGATATAGAAAAATTATTGGAATCGAGTAACATAATATTAAATAGAAACTTACTTCCACGTGATCTCACTGAAGGAAGGCATTATCAAAACCCAGGTGGTTTGAGAATTGGAACTTCTGAAGTTACCAGATTAGGGATGGGAAAAAGTGAAATGGTAGATATTGCTGAATTCATAAAAAAAATCATACTTGATAAGAAAGATCCCAAAAAGGTAAAGGAAGAAGTTATTGAATTTCGAAAAGCTTTCCAAGAAATCCATTATTGTTTTGATAGACCTAATAAAGCATACGAATACTTGAAATTTTATTGATATTTTTTCTCTATTTTTTTATAGAGAACAGAAAAATTTATCTAAAATAGCATATTCCATATATTATTCATTTATATTGCATAATATTTTAGGTTTCTAACTAATATGAGTTCTCTTAAGCTTGATATAATCGATAAGGATGAACATAATCTCAAGTTCATTGTAGAAGGGGTTTCTATCGAAATAATAAATGCTATTAGAAGGATTATGCTTACAGAAATCCCCGTAATGGCAATTGATGAAGTAATTATCTTAAAAAACGATAGTCCACTTTATGATGAGATTATAGCTCATCGTTTAGGATTAATTCCATTAACGACAGATTTAGATACATACAAAATTCCAGAAGAATGTGAATGTGAAGGAAATGGTTGTGCACTTTGCCAAGTATCATTAACTTGTGAAATAAGCAATTCAACAAACTCTTCTTTAGATATATATTCTGGAGATCTTATCTCAAATGATCCTAAGATTATACCAGTAAATCCAAAGATACCTATTGTAAAAATTGATAAAAATGATAAAGTTATCATTGAAGCATATGCTATTTTAGGAAAAGCCATGGATCATGCAAAATGGCAAGCTGTATCGAATATTGCTTATCGAAATTATCCTGTTATAGAATTTAATGAAAAAGATATGAAAGATCCTGATGTCAATAGTCTAATCGTCCGGATGTGTCCTGAGAAGCTATACGAATTAAGCAGTAATAAAGGATTAAAGTTGAAGAATGACTATTGGAAATCCTGCACTCTTTGTAAATCTTGCGAGAGTAATTCTGATAAAATTAAAGTATCCCAAAAAGAGAATGTGTATATAATTACTGTAGAAAGTGATGGTGTATTGCCTTTCGACGTTCTCTTCAAGAAAACATTTGAGATATTTTTTGAAAAAATTGATGAATTTATTACAAAATTAGAGGACCTCAAGATAGAGACTTGAATAATCAAAAATTTATTAAAATATTATAAATTTAAGTTTATATATTAATTACACCACCGTAATACGAGAGAAAAAAAATGAGCCACCAGAGCAAAGGGCCTAGTAACTTTTATCACAGGAAACTAGTAAGAGAACTTTGGAAGACTAAGAGAAGGATATGGAAAAAATTATCTAAAAAAATAGCCAGTCCAAGAAGTAATAGTATAGAAGCTAATCTCTACAGGATAAATAAGAAAACTAATGTTAATGATGTCATTGTCATTCCGGGTAAGGTATTAGGTATTGGTGAATTAAATCATAAATTAACAATAGCTTGTTTGGAGTGTTCAACCTCTGCAAAGAAGAAAATTGAGCAATCAGGGAGCAAAATATTAACAATTAATGAATTATTAGAACAAAATCCAGAAGGAAAAAACATTAAAATCTTTTACTAAAAGGAAAGTGAGAAGGAATGCAGGAATATCAATTAATAGATGCTACTGATAAGATTTTGGGACGTCTTTGTAGTCAAATTGCCAAAAAAGCATTATTAGGAGAAAAAATAGTAGTTATAAATGCAAAATATGCAATAATAAGCGGTACTAAACTAAATATTCATAATAAATATTTAGAAAAACTGAACATTAGCACTGCTACTAACCCCCGACGTGGTCCTTTTTGGCCAAGAAGACCTGATACCTTCATGAGAAATGTTATTAAAAAAATGCTTCCCCGAAAGAAATTAAGAGGTAAAGAAGCTTTAAAGAGAGTTCATGTCTATATCGGAGACATTCCTGATCGATTTCAACCTAGGTATCAGAAATTAATACCAGATGACATTCCTAATTCTAACAAGAATAGACTTTCATACTATAATAAATACATTACTTTAGAAAATCTTTGTACTCGAATTGGGTGGAACAACAAGGAAGTGGAGGCGTAAAAAAGATGTCAGAAAAAATTAAATATATTCAATCTGCAGGAAAGAGAAAAACAGCTATTGCCAGAGCTACGTTAGAATTTCCTGCAAAAGGTCAAATTAAAATTAATAATATTCCCTTAGAGATATACGAACCAGAAATTGGAAGATTAAGGATTAACGAAGTATTGGAAGTTGTTACCCATCCTAAACTTGAAAAGTGTGATATTTCAGTCAAAGTAAAAGGCGGGGGAATAATGAGCCAAACTGATGCTGTTCGAATTGCTATAGCAAAAGCTATAAATAAATTTATTGGTACAAAGACAATTGAAAAAACCTTTCGAGAATATGATGAATCTCTTCTTTCTGGTGATTCTAGAAGAACTGAACCAAAACACTTTGGTGGTAGGAAAGCTAGAGCAAGACGCCAAAAATCATTTAGATAATTTCTTGATAAAATTTATTCTATATCTAATTTTGCACCTAATCCTATCATATCTTGGATAAAATCAGGATATGAATCTTGAAAAATTTCAGCATTTTTAATTCTGGATCTAGATCTCGCATGTAATGCTGCAATAGTAAACGCCATAGCTATTCTATGATCATTTTCGTGGTCTATAGTTGTTCCTTCAAGATTATTACAATGATGTATTACGAGGTTTTCTTCATTATATTCTACTTTTACTCCCATTTTTTTCAATTCTCGCATCATTACCTTAATTCTGTCACTTTCTTTATATTTTAGAGTAGATATATTATAAAGAATTGTTTTAGAAGTAGCAAAAGCACCTATTATGCATAAAATTGGAAAAAGATCAGGAATCCCATTACAATCTATTTCAATTCCCTTTAAAACATTTTTATTTAAACTTCCTCTTACAGTAAGCGAACCTTGAGTTCCATTTATCTCTATATCAGCACCCATTTCTTGGAGAATCTTGATAAATCTTTTATCTCCTTGGGGTTTTTCAAAATCTAAATTTTTAATGATAACATGAGAATCAGCAGGGGAAGTGAGAACCGCAGCAATAATAAAAGCGATTGATGAGAAATCTCCAGGTACGGTAAATTCAGTTGCCTGCATTCGTTGAGGATTAGAAATATGATAATTAGCAGTATTATCTTCATTTAAAATTTCTTCTACCTGAACTCCAAAAGAGTTTAATACATCAAGTGTAATTTCTATATAAGGATGAGATGAAAGAGGTGTTTCTACATTAATCTCAACATAGTTACTATTCCCACATGGAATTATAGGACTTATCATTAAGAGAGCAGAAATAAACTGTGAACTTATATGTCCAGGAATATGAGTAATATTACATTTTTCCTCTTTTCTTTCAATATGAAGGGTATTATTAGAAATATCATAGATTGCTCCAAAATTTTTCAAAGAATTTAATAATGGAAGAATTGGTCGATTTCTCACAAAAAACTCACCAGTAATAGTAACTCCACCATCTATTAACAAAGATAGGGCACTAAAAAATCGTATGCTTGAACCCGAATTCTTACAATCTAAAAGGAACTCTTTTTGTTTTAACAATTTAGTTTTATTTTCAACTTTATAATAGTTTTCTTCTAGTTTATCTATTTTTACACCAAAAGATCTCAATCCATCTAAAGTAATTTTAACGTCTCCAGAAGTTAGAGGATTTTTAATTATGCTTTGTCCATTAGCTAGACTAGCTACTAAAAAAGCTCGATGAGAATAGCTTTTTGAGGGAGGGGCTTTAATTTCACCCTGAAGTAGATTGGTTGGGTTTATGTTTAAATTCATCTTTTCATCTCATAGATTTAATAATTCATAAAAAAGAATTAATAAAATATCAAAGTAATTAATTAATCATTATATAGTTCATATGTGATATTCATTGGCTGATAACTCTATCGGGAAGCGCTTTAGAATCACGTCCTTTGGTGAAAGTCATGGGAAAGTGATAGGTATAATAATTGATGGTATTCCAGCTGGTATGGAATTCGATTTAAATTTAATTCAAAAAGAACTTGAACTACGAAGACCTGCTCAATCAGAGATAACATCTCCTCGATTTGAGAGAGATATTGCTAAACCTTTATCAGGAATATTTAATGGAAAAACTACGGGAGCACCTTTATGTCTGATAATTGAGAATGAAGATTTTAATTCCTCAAAATATGATCAAGTAAAACTTAGACCATCTCATGTTGATTATGTTGCATTGAGAAAATTTGGCGGATTTGCGGATTATAGGGGTTCTGGGAGGTTTTCGGGAAGGATAACTGCAGGTTTTGTTATAGCAGGTGCAATAGCAAAACAACTTCTTAAGTTAAGGAATATCTCAATTTTTTCATATACGAAAAGTATTGGAAAAATATTTGATGATAAGGATTACAGTATAGAAAATGAAGAAGATTTGTTACGAATTAGGGAAGAATCGCCAGTAAGAGCCCTTAATCCTGAGTTATCAAAACTTATGGAGCAAAAAGTTAAATCCGTTATGAAAAATAAAGATTCAATAGGGGGAACCATAAAATGCATGGTTCATAATTTCCCATCAGGAATAGGAGGTCCAATTTTTAATAGTCTTGAATCCAACCTAAGCAAAGCGATATTCTCAATTCCTGCTGTTAGGGGTATTGAATTTGGTATGGGTTTTAATGCTTCATTAATGAAAGGTTCTGAACACAATGATCCTTGGATTTATGATAACGAGGAATTAAAAACCACTAAAAATGATTCTGGAGGTATTATTGGTGGAATTTCAACGGGTATGCCCATAGAATTCAATGTAGCTATCAAACCAACTCCTAGTATAGGAATTTCTCAACAATCTGTAAATATTAAAACTAGAGAAAATATCAGCATTAAGATTGAAGGAAAACATGATCCCTGCATTGTACCCAGAGCTATTGTCGTGGTAGAAGCCATGACGGCTATATCATTAGTAGATTTTTTATTGTTAGAAGGAAAAATTCCTTCCATCCTAAATTAAAGGGAATTAAATGAAATTACCAATAAAAGCTATATTAATTGGAGCAGGAAACCGGGGAATGACTGTTTACGGTCAATATGCCCTTGAAAATAAAGAAAAATTGAGATTTGTTGCTGTAGCTGAACCTATATCTTCGAGATTAGAGAAATTTGCATCGTTACATGATATCCCTCAAGAATTATGTTTCAATACTTGGGAAACCTTGCTCGTTAAAGAAAAGTTAGCAGATGTTGCCTTTATTTGTACTCAAGATCAACTTCACATTGAACCTACTATTATGGCTTTAGAAAGAGGTTACCATATTCTGCTGGAAAAACCAATGGCTCACACTCTTGATGGATGTATTAACATAATCAAAAAAGTGGAAGAAACAGGTAATATATTAGGAATTGGACACGTTTTAAGATATACGGATTTTTTCTCGAAAATTTATCATACTATTAAACAAGGTCTGTTAGGTGAAATAATTAATATTTCTCACAGGGAAAATGTAAGCTGGTATCATATTGCTCACAGCTTCGTACGTGGAAATTGGAGAAAGATTGAAGAATCGTCCCCAATGATCTTAGCAAAATGTTGCCACGATTTAGATATACTTTTCTGGTTAGTTGGTTCTCAACCAAAAAAAATTAGTTCCTTTGGAAGTTTAAAACATTTTAAGCGAGAAAATGCTCCAGGAGGTGCTCCTGATTTTTGTGTTGAAGGATGTCCGATTGAGAATTCTTGCTTATATTATGCCCCCAGAATATATATTGAAATAGAGCCTATTCTACAAATTTTACAACATAGTCAAAAGAAGTTTTATAAATTTGCTTCAAATTTACTGAGAAATCATCCTAGATCTTTAAAAAAATTATCAAAAATTATTAAATCATTAAAACCGTTAGTGAATTGGAAAGATTGGCCAGTCGAGCCCATGTACTTTGGGCAACCTGAGGAAAGTGTACAAGATTACTCAAATGAAGCGAGAATGGCGATATTAAAGCGTAGCCCTTATGGAAGATGTGTTTATAAATGCGATAATGATGTTGTAGATCATCAAATAGTGAATATTGAATTTGAAAATGATGTGACCGCTTCTTTAACGATGCATGGGTTTAGTGATCGGGAAGGCCGTACTTTAAGGATTGATGGGACAAAAGCTACTTTGATTGGAGAATTCGGTGATTCATATCAACAGATTTTGCTAAGAGATCATTATTCTCCCTCTGAGGAAACAATTTTCAAAATGGATTTATCTTCAGACTCATCAGGTCATGGAGGAGGTGATTATGTTCTTATCGAGAAATATATTGATGCGATACTCGATCCGAATAATCCCCAACCTTTAACAAATGCTCGTGAAAGCATGGAGAGCCACTTGATGGCGTTTGCTGCAAATGAATCCCGTTTAAATGGAAAAGTAATTAATATAAAAAACTTTCGTGAACAAGCTGGATATGAATGAAAAATTATTTTAGGTAATTTTATTACAATATAAGTTCATAAGTATAATATATCACGACTACTAATTTGACGTAAGTGAAATTATGGATAATAAGATAAATACTGGAAAGGATTTTATGAAATTTTTCCAAACCAAAGGAGACTATCTTGTTGAGCTATCTGAAAACCATTTTAAGAACAAAGAATATGAGAAAGCTATGGAGCTTCTGAATCAAGCGTATTCAAATTACGTGAAATGTAAGAATACTGAAGATGCTGAGAAAACTAAGAAAAAGTATTTAGAGATTAAGAATAACTATTTGAAATGATTGGTTTAAAATTTTTGATGATGATTAAAAACAAGAACAAAACTCCCTGAAAAGGATTGATAAAAATGGAAATAAGCGAATTAATGAAAAAAGCAACGATTTTTCACGGACATATTTGTCCAGGAGTCGCTATTGGAGTATTAGTTGCAAAATATGCTATTGAAAATGGATTTGAACATTCTCCAGATGAGGAACTCGTTGCGATTGTAGAAAATGATAATTGTAGTGTGGATGCTATACAAGCATTATTGGGGACTACTTTTGGGAAAGGAAATTTAATTCATCGAGATTACGGTAAAAATAACTTTACTATTTTTAGTAGAAAAACAGAAAAAGGTGTAAGATTATCTTTAAAGAGTACATTTGGTGATAAAAAGAAAACTACTAGAGATGAAAAAGTTAAATTATTATTAGAATCTAAACTCGAAGACATATTCAATATAGAAGAGGTAGAGTATAACCCCCCTCCAAAAGCTCAAATAGAAGAATCTATAACATGCGATATTTGTAAAGAATTAACGATGAATTCAAGAATGATAGATTATCAAGAGAACAAAATGTGCATTCCTTGTTATCAAAAATTTAAAAAGTAATAAATATGATTATTCGAGAATTTTCTGAAGGTGACTTAGATGAGATCACTTCATTGATGGAACAACTTTGCTTATTAAAAGGAAAAGATTTTGATGAAGAAAGATGGAGAAAAAGTTTGACTGAAAGAATGTTAACAAATTCACAATCTAATGTTATTGTTGCTTTCGATGAAAAGAGTAATCCCGGTGTTTTAGGTATGGCACAATGTTCCGTTAAGAATTCAGGCAATGGGCTTAAATTTGGATATGTTTCGAATTTAATTGTACTAGAAGATAAAATGAGAAGCGGAATAGGAGAGTTGTTAATGAGAAACGCAGTTGATTATTTTAAGAGTAATCACATTCAATCAATAAGATTAGCTCTTATTCCTAATTTAGATAAAGCAGCAACAATATTATTTACAAAATTAGGATTTCAAGACATCCTTCATATTTATGAACTTAAAATTTGAAAGAGAAAAATAAAGTATATTTCTTTTGATTAATTATATTAATTGAGAGTATGTTATGGTCATAACAACACTTATAGAAATGAGAAATTTATGATAAAGAATATTTCAGAAGGTTGTACATTATTGGTTCAAGGTCCTACACGAGTTGTTTTAGTGGAGGGAAAGATCGAAGTTTTTGGCAAGATTTTTGTTCCTGAAAAAATGGAAAAAAATAATGTAATAATCGTACCAGGCGCAAATGTTTATCCTATCTATTCAATTGAATCCTCTAAATTAGACGTTTATACTAATAATAAGAATAATTTGTTAGAAATAGAAGAAAATAGCATCATTAAAGAATGGGAAGATATAAAGGATAAAGTTCTAGAGGAAATAAAAAAGAGAGGTGAACTAAATCCATTAAAAGTAATGGTGTTAGGAATAAGTGGAGGGAAAACTGCTTTAATTAAATATTTAGCAAACAATGTATTAAAAGCAGGATACAAAGGAGGGTATCTTGATTCAGATTTGGGTCAACAAATGATGTATCTTCCTACAACTCTAAATATTGGTGAAATAAAGGATTATATAATTTCAAGTGAAGATATCCAGACTGAAGAAACTATATTCATAGGGAGTACATTTCCCAAATCGAATTTTAAATTCATTGTTGCTCATTCTTGTAATAGTTTAATTGATAATTATCTAGAAAATCATAAAGATACTAACATTATATTAATCGATAGTGATGGTTGGATAAAAACTGAGGCGGGAATCGTTTATAAGAATTATTTCATAGAAACTATTGATCCAGATATTATCATTGTACTTCATGATGACAATATTGAAGAATTAAAAGAGATTGAGAAAACAGCCTCTAAATCAAAAAAGAGAAAGATATTTCTAATTAAACAGGAGAACAAGTATTTTTATGAAAAGGACAAGGAAGAAAGAAGATTTTTAAGACAAAGCCAATTTGCGAAAGTTTTAGAAAATTATAGAAAAATATCCATACCCTTAAAAGATATAAAATTCATTAAAATGGATTTTGATATGGAAAACAACACGTTAATTGAACAGGAAATTAATGTTGGGGGTTTAATTAACTTACCTTATCATTATGTAATAATTTCATTAATGACAGAAGATTCCAAATTAATCAAAATTGGTTTACTCTTTGTAATTAATCTCGAGAAAAAATATATCTTATTCTTTTCAGATTTGAACTATAAGGAACAATCACAAGTGAAGAAAATTGTTCTTGGTAGTTTGAGATTAAGCACAAAGGGCAATCATCAAGGCTATTTATATATATAAATTGCTAATCTCATTCTTTATTGTTATTTATTTATACAAAAAGATATAACTATATTCATCTTAAATTCACTATATCTGAGCCTTAATTATAGGTGATTTCTTTAGAAGAGAATTTATTTACTAAATTTCTAAATTTGATGTCTAAGAATATTACAGAGTCAGATTTAGAATTGGTTAAATTAGGAGAATCTTTAGGTCTTAATTTAATATCATTTGCTGATTTAAGGCAGTCACAAGATGATTCTTTTATAGATGGAGTACGATCTGAAGCACTAAAGAAGTTAAAAAATAAAAAATGTAATAATATATCTCAACAAGACACTTTTTACGCTGGTAGTATTGACTTCATGGTAAGTGATACTAATAATGATAAAAAATTTTTTCTCTTAGAAACTAATGGAGGTTCACATCGAGGACTTTCAATTCTAACAACAAAACAACAAGAAATGCTTTATCAGGGTTATTACCAAGCAATTAAAAATGCTATTCAACAAAAAAAGCAAGAAACTGAAAAAATTCTTATACTTATTGGTCTACCGGTTGATGACAGACTGATTCATGAAAAAGTTATTATGATTGAGTACTTAAGAAAAAGATTGAAAAAGAAAGGATTTTCTTTAAAAATTTTTAATATAGATAATTATGATCCTAATCACAAAGCAGAACTCATCTTTCTCGTGGCGGATTATAATCAAATTTCAGCCTATATTTCTTATAGTAATAATTGGGTTAAATTTAAGGAAGAAAATGTGCAAGTTTTAATTGGAGATGGTATAGCAAGGCGATTTAATGATAAAACGTTTAATTCCCATGTAATTAATAACTATAGAGAAATTAAAACCGTAATCGTAAATCCTATTTTTAAAATAACGGATGATAAATCTTTGACATATTTAGCTAGCTTTTTTACTAAAAATCTTCTCAGCAAATTTAACTTAAAGCATTTGATGTTCACAAAATGTTTTTCAGAAGGAGATTTAATACAGAAATTATTATTCCTGATTAAAAAGGAACAGAAATCTTTCATCATAAAACCAAATGGAGGTTCTGGAGGATCAGGAGTTTTAGTTGTCTCTAAAAGTCAAAATAAAAAAAATATCATAAGAATTATAAATGAAAGTCAAGAAGAATTCTATGATAAATTTGGAGATCAACGAAATCCTTTTCCTTATACTATCCAAGAGTTAGCAGATTTTTGTTTAATTAATTGGAGAGGTGAAAAACACACTTATGATTTAAGGATTTATGTTGCTCAAATAAGTGGGATTATCCAACCAATTGGGGGATTAGCAAGAATTTCTCGTGGTTCTTACATAAATGGAGAAAAAAAACAAGAATTTGTTGTTAACTTAAGTGGTTTTAATGGCCAGATTGAGGTTACCAGAGGACTTGGTTTTTCAAAACCTAATGCAAACATACTTAATTTACAGCAGAAAGATTTCGTTGACTTATTTTGCATAAGTTGCATTATTTTTAGAAATATTATCAATAATTACGAAAAAATTATCACATTTTCAAATTGGGAGAAAATTATTAAATTTCATTGATTGTAAATACTAATAATTTTAGGATTTTTATCATTGTTAATTTCCATACAACCTACATGGAAATACTGTTTTTTTAATCCTAAGAACTTCCCATTAATCATATTTCCCAATGTGAAATGGTAAGTTTTGTCTAGATCTTTTTCTAAGATTGTCTGCTTACAAATTTGGCAATAATTCATTTTAAATCACCATAAATTTGATTATTGTCTAGATTAAATTATATAAACCAAACAAAAAGGAGTTTAAACTTTAGTTTGAATTAGATTCAAGAAATTTTAATGAACGTCCAACCAAAATCAGTTCATTTTTTTTATGAGTATGACCTCCTTTATTTATAACCAACCTGTTTTTCTCGGGGATATTGAGCACTTCGGAGTTTTCCTCAAAATTTATCATTTTAATAATTCTATCATTTCTAGCATGAATTAGCAATACCCTGTTGGATAAAATTTTCCATTTTTCTTCAGAAATAAGCTTTTTGATTTGACTTATCATAATTGAAGGAGATAATTTTCGATTTTCCTCATATTTTGGAAAAAGTTTTACACCCTTCAAAAAATAGCTTAGCATGACAATGACATTAAATCTTGGTAGATTTTTTCTGTAATTAGAAATGGCGGAGATAGCTATTATTTTGTCGATCGTCTCATTGTTGAATCCCCCACATAATGTAGTTAATGCTCCAATACTAAACCCTACGCAACAAATCCTTTTTTTATTTAGTTCGTTATTCATTGAAACCCATTTTATAATTTTTTCAAAATCTTCAATCCTTTTCAAGAACTGACTTCTTCTTCCGACATTCTTTGATTTTCCAGTTCCCCTAGCATCATAAGATAGGATCACATATCCAAGTTGAACAAAAGGAAGAAAATAATTCTGAAGTGATTCTTTCGTATCAGAAAATCCATGAGTTATTATTATTATTGAATTTTTTTTATCTACTAGTTTTTTATCTTCTGACGATACAATTAGAGTGGCTATTTCTCTTTTCTTATTTCTTACTCTGTCTACCTCAATCCTTTCGATATTTGACTCATAATCTTTAAGTGTTAGGGAAATCCATCTATCATACCATAAATCTGCAAAACTCCAATATATTTCGAAGGGTGTATATATTATCAAGAATGTTGTGGTAGATAGGATAAAGCAAGGTAAAAAAGGATTCCCGAAAATATTCTGATTCACATTCCATATTAACATACTAAAAATGAGATCGAAATAGATTAAGATGCTCCGTTTCAGATTCTTTGTGATTATAATAACCACCAATAATTTTTTATTATATTTTTAAAATAAAGAATAAAAAAGGGTTGATTAATTCAAGATATCTATTTTTTTGCTTTATCAGGAGGGCATCCGAAATCATTCCGAACATTACATTCCCGTTTACTTGAACTACCAGTACAAGGGACGCATTTAGCTTTCCGAAGTAATGCTTCTACTTCACTGATTTCATAACCAAACTCTTCTTCCTCAGTTTCATCTGCTAGCATATCATCTTCGATTTCATTCAGATCATAAATCAAATCTTCTTCCAAATTATCTTTCTCATCATATAAATCGATGACTTCATCTCCATCTTCATCATTTTTCCCCACTGGAATATCATCATCTTCTGGTTCGGTTACTATTATCTTCTTTTTAGCCATTAAACTCACTATTCTCTAAATTTGAAATTGTTGATATAAGATAAAATGATATTATAAAATTTAGATTTTATTATTATTTAAAATTCTTTGAATTAATAGAAAATGAATTTTTTAAAGAGATAGTACTTTCATAATATCTTCACTTTCAATCACTTTTGTATAAAGTATAGTAATTTCTCTCATAATCTCTTCTATTTCATTTAAGTTATAAAATTCATAATTTGCTATATCAAAATGAGGAAAAGGGTATTTAAATTCGATTACAGGAAAAAAATCTTTTGAATTCAAGATGAGATTAAGTTCCTTGCATTTATGATTGTTTAAATATAGTTCTTCTACTAATGCATTAGTTAACACTTCGAAAAAATTAATTAGCTTCTCAATATCTTCTAATTTTATTTTATCATTCTTAATTAATTCATGATAATCATATCTTAATTGGTGCAAAAAATGGTTTATTCTACCAATATTAGAAATGGAAGATGGAAAATCATTTGGGATTGGTATTCGTTTTATAAAACTACCATTATATCTGAGATAACTCCCTGCCATATGGAGACTTTGATATAGTGTATTAAAAACATTATTTATAATTTCAGAGTTCATAATAGCTAACAAACAAAAGTAATCGTTAGTTGAAAATGATTTTATAATAACTTGGTATAATCCTGTTATGTTGACATATATTCCAGGGTCATAAACCCACGTTAATTCTTTTGCTATTTCTCTAAAGATTAATTTTTCTGATTGGAGTAATTTCCACTTATCGTTATACTTATCTTGATAAGTAAAATAAGATATTTTTATATTATTTTTTGCGATCCTGATGAATTTATTAAATTTTATATGATATTTTCCAAGATTTCCCGTACCGATGAGAAGCAAATCTTGATAGGTTTTCTTTTTTTCTAGTATATTATTAAAATGTTCGGCCCATTTTATAAATCCAAATGGTCTATATGTTATTTTTAAATCCAGGAATTTTTCAAGTAATGAGTTATAGTTATCAAATAAAAAATTTACTAAATCGATATCTCCAGATAAAGGAATCACATAGGCAGGCAAATTCTTGAGAGAATATTGAGATCTCTTTTGCCATGTATCTTTTTGCTGATCTATAGTGTCTAATCTAATAAAATCAAATAAATTTTCTTCTATAAGAGGCTTAATCTTGAGAGATATGATTATAGGGTAAGCTGCTGTTGCTTTAAATATGGAAAGGGAAGATATATCAATGATTTGTTTAATAATTGTATCATAAACTATTTTTTTCCGAATTTTAATTCCATAATCTGCTGCCAAAAACTTATTAGTTATAAGGAAGGATAAGTATCCTTGATTTTGATTGAGCAATTCCATAGATTTTTCAATAAACAGTATAGACAAGTCATATAGCTTATAAGCGCTGTCAAATATCTTTAATTTACTTTTATACTCTGTATCTTCAATTTTTTTATTCTCTATGTACGGAGGATTTCCTAGAATAATATCAAATGGCTTAATATTAAATTCTAGTAGATAATCAGAATGAAATATCTGGAAATTCAGATTAGAATTCTCAATTATCGACGTGATATTATCTTGTTTATTCAGTTCTCGTAGTTCTAAATCTGAGTGTAAAAACCAAATCAACAATCTTGCTTTCGTTGCTAATTGAGCATTTTTCTCAATTTCTACACCATAAATATTATTTTCTATTATATGTCGTTTTATTTCCTCTAGTGAAAGATTACAAGATAAAATCTCATATAATTCAAGCAACAAATTAGCCACACTTAACAAAAACCTGCCAGAACCACAGCTTGGATCCAAAATCTTCATTTGAGATAAATGTTTCAATACTAAATTTTTAGTCCCCTCTTCTTGCTTCATAAGAAACGTCAATAAAGATAACTTATCGAATTGGAGCGTAAAGCTACTTGGTAACCACGCCATTTCCTTAATTTTATCTCTAAAATAAATTTTGAATATATTATTGGTCATGAAATCGGAGATATTTTGAGGAGTATAAACAATTCCATTTTTCTTGTTCCTATTTTGATTTTGAAGCTTTTCTTCTTCATGTTTTTCGATGAAATCTCTAAGGTATATGAAATCATTCTCCATTGGTTTCTTTTTCATCAAGTAATCGCAACTTTATTAGGAATGGGCATCTAATTTATTATAATTAGAGTATATTATATATTTTCCTTCCTTTCATTTAGGTGTTTTTTTATATGGTTGATAAATCTTGGTTAATGAAGTTAGTTCAAAACCCCTTTCTCATATCCTCTTTAAAATTTGAAGAAATTTACCAGATTTTATTTAGAGTATATGATATTTTTAGGGAAGAAAATTTTATAATTGAGATAAATTCGCAAAATATTGAAGATTTTGGATATGTTATTGGGGATATCCATGGAAATCTACAATCATTAAATTATTATACCAAATTAATTCAAGAAAAAAATCCAAAATTTGTTGTTTTTTTAGGAGATATTGTTGATAGGGGACCATATCAATTGGAGTGTTTAATATTAATCTTCGCATTAAAAATCTTATTCCCTCAAAAAGTTTTCCTACTAAGGGGAAATCATGAAACTATAGAGATGAACAAACAATATGAATTTTATAATCTAATTCTAACGAAATTTCATCAACTAAGTAAATTTGATTCGATTTTAATGGTTTATGAAGTTTTACCACTATGTTGTATTATTAATACAAAAATCCTGTGTGTTCATGGAGGTATTTCAAATAATTTCAATGTTATTAAACAGCTTAAAAATCGTAAAACGGGTAATAACACAAATTTGACAAATATTTTAAGAGATTCAATGTTTCAAATGATGTGGAACGATCCAAAAGAAGGTATCCAAGGATTTTCAAGTAGTTATAGAGGAGAGGGGATTAATTTCTTTGGTAAAGATGTTTTTATTGATTTTATAGAGAAAAATAACTTGAGATACCTCATACGATCTCATGAATGTTTTAGTGAGGGATATAGATGGTTTTTTAATAAAAGATTACTTTCAATCTTTTCCTCTTATAATTATCATGGTACTCTAAACCCGAATCCCGCATCTTATGCTATTATTAGAGGAAACGAGATCAACCCTAAGAATGTAAAAATACTAAATGATTAATTCAGGGAATAATTGCACGATTTCTGGAAAAGTTTTAATATACTCTTTCCATCTATCACGGGTATCTAATTCCTTAGTTAACATTTGAGAATTTATTAAATTTTCCGTGGGAATATACAAAAAAGCTTTAATTTTGTTCCCAGACTTTAACTCAACTGGAATCTGAATACGTTCAAATAAACCTAAATGAACACCTTCATAATTATCGAGTTGAATCAATTCCACTTGAGTTACATCAAATTTTAACGCCCAAAATGAATCGGTTGAAGAAAATACAATAGGGAACCAATAATTTGGAGGAAATACCCTAGAATAATTGCTTACTAAACAAGGTTCCACATTTTGCTTATCTTTCCAATGCCCCCGAGTAATAAATGTTCCATACCCAATTACAGAAAAATCTTTTTTATGATTATAATCAGAACTCAAGATGGATACTTTTACATTATTTGTG
>JAGXNQ010000120.1 GCA_019894955.1 Promethearchaeota archaeon
GGTAATACGTCCTTTTTCTTGACTTTTCGATAATTACACTTATCTCCACAACCATTTTCTATTGTTGGGTCATGTTCATCAGAGCTAAAATCTATAGGTAAAATAAAATCTTTTGCTATATCGGTTACAAACTCCATGGAAACAGATTGGACATCTGGGTTAGACCTGAAATGGTAATTTATTATATTATCCAGCTTTGAAAGTTCTGAGCTTGCCAACAATATACAAATGTTATGGTCTCCACTTAGCCTAAATGCGTTTAACATGAATGGACAGCATTTAACCATATCAAATATTTCATTGGGATTCTTGGTGTTGATTTCTACAGTTGCCAAATGTATGTTAACAAGTTTAAAGTTTATTCCCGGTTGGAATTGAAGGATACCGCTTTTTTCAAGTTTTTTTATTCGCATTCCAACAGTTGGCTGAGATCTCTTGATTTTCTCAGCAATTTGAGTATGTGTTTGGCTTGGATCTTCTTGTATTAGTGTAATAATTTGCTTATCAATATCATCGAGTTTTAATTTGTCACTCATCATAAAAAATATCACTTCTAAATATAGCTAAAATAGTGTTTTTTTCCATATATTATTTTTAAATTCTGCATGTATGAAATTAATAATAGCAAGTAATAATAAATTATCTTAATCGTATGGTGACTTCCACTTTCTGTAATACAGATCATACTTCTTTAGTAAATCCTTAGGATCTAATTGGTTATTTTCTTGAATAGCCTTCAATGCTTCAAGGACAATTTCAGTTTGTAATAGTTGAAATTCTTGACTTTTTAAATCACCAGTAGTAAGATACCTATTACCTATTTCGTCAGATTTCAGTTTATCCATCGTGTTAATATTGTAAATATCCATAAAATAACCGATTATGAATGTACCAAGTAATAGAATGGGGAAAAAAATAATTAACATCCAAATTGTTATATCAAAAGCTAAAGATATAAGAGATATTGCACTTACAGTCGATACAGCAATGGAATAATAGGATTGACCCAATTTTAATCTTGATAACTGTCTTCCAATAAAGTGTGCGCTCTTCACTCTTTTTATTACGTTCGATCTTCTTAATCTTAACAGGTTTCTTCACCTAAATTTTATTTGTAGGATTCTAGATGGATTATATTATTTATAAATAAACTGGGCCCCGATGTAAATAATCCATATATTTTGAAAAAAGATATTTATAACTTAGAAGAAGAACCTTTTTTATTCAAATTCAATATAATATTAGTATAATGTCAGAGATTAAGCTACCTATAATAATAACGAAGGAAGACTGCCACAGGTGTCACGAGTTAATGGATTGGTTAAAGGAAAACGAAGTAAAATACGTTGAAAAAGACATTAACGATGAAGAATTTGTACATCAATTATTACACGATGATAATTTCCTTAGCAATTTCTGCGATGCTGATGGGTGCGTGGTAAACACTCCCGTTGTCATGCATAAGGGGAAATATTGGTTTAAAGAACTTTGGGGTATTGACGGGCTTCGAAAGAAAGAAGCAAAAAAATTATTTGGAGTAAAATAAATAATTTCACATTAAATTCGTTATCTTTTTATTTTTTTCTTAACTTCGGAAATAGTTTTTAATACTCAACCTTAATATCTATTTTTAAATTCAGCTAATCTTTTTATAACCTTTCGAATTGTTCGCAAACCATCTTCATCTGTTTCTACTCCTGCTTTTCCCTTATCTTTACTCCATAAACTAGCTCCCAAATTTGCTCCAAAAGCTCCACCTGAGACGGATATTACATGATTTTGCTGGTAGAAATCTAATATACTTCTTATAGCAATTTCTTGCCCGCCACTTCGATCTCCTCCTACCGCTAATGCAGCTCCAACTTTATCTTTAAACACATTAGGGTTTTTGGCAACCATGGCGCGACAGCGATCCATTACCGTTTTCAATTGACCTGATAAATTGCCTTGAAATATTGGAGTACCGATGAGAAGAAATTTTGCCGCTTCTAACTTGCTATAAAGATCTTCCATGTCATCTTTATTGATACAACCTTTTTTCTCTCGAATACAATAATCACAATTGACGCAAAAATTAATTTTTTTATTTCTCACACTCCAGAACTCTGTTTCAAAACCAAATTTTTCAGCAGCATAATTTAAAGCATATTGGATTGCAAATTCAGTTCCTTGCTTCCTTGGACTTCCACAGATACCAAAAAGATAATTAGCATTTTCCATAATAAGGATGTTAATTCCGTTCTTTATTTATTTTTAATTATTTTTTTGAAAAAGTTTTAAGCTCTACCAAATTACTACCTACGTTAGATTTGAAAAAAACGTGTCTCGCTTGAATTAAGATAAGATTTCCAGATAAAATATATAAGATTTATTTCTGAAGTTCATCAATGGAGGAAAAATAAGTATTGAGAGAATTAGAATGGGCATATCCTTTAAGATGGGATGAAGTTAAAGAAGTAAGCACTGATGTTTTAATTCTAGGTGGGGGTATAGCGGGATGTTGGGCTGCAATTGCAGCCGCAAAGAAGGGTTTGAAAACTATTTTAGTTGAAAAAGGTGCAACAATTAGAAGTGGAGCTGGAGGATCTGGTTGTGATCATTGGGAATCAGCAGCTACTAATCCATGTTCAAGGGTTACCCCTGAAGAACTGACAATGGCAATGATAAAAGATCATAATGGTTATAATAATGGAATTTCACACTATATTGAGTGTAGAGAAGGTTATGATCGCCTTTTAGATTTAGAAAGAATGGGAGGTAAAATTAGAGATACTGAAAATGAATTTGTTGGTGCTGAATTTAGGGATGAAAAAACTCAATTTTTATTTTCTTATGATTATGAAAATAGATTTACCTTAAGAGTATGGGGAACTACATTTAAACCTGCCCTTTATAAGGAATGTAAGCGTTTAGGTGTAGAGATCTATGATCGCGTAATGGCAACAAGTTTGATAACGGATGTAAATAAGCAACAAACTAAAGTATTGGGAGCTACTGGAGTAAATGGACGAACTGGACAATTTTTCGTTTTCAAATCTAAAGCTACAATATTATGCATGGCCCGTCCAACACGTATATGGCTTTTTTCATTAGGTTTACCAGGTATTTCTGAATTTCGACCTCTTCAATGCATGGGAGATGGTCATGCGATGGCTTGGAAAGCGGGTGTTGAATTTACCATGATGGAGAAATCTTTAAGAGGACAGTGGTCGGGTGAACGGAGTTATCCACCATATGGAACTGGTAATACACACAATACATGGTATGCTTGTTCGATGGTTGATGCTGATGGAAAAGAAATTCCATGGATTGATAGAGACGGTAATATTCTCAAGAGTGTTTCTCAACGCTATCGACCATCACCAGGTCAAAAATTTTTTCTAAAAGGAGGTGGAGAATCTGAATTCCCTTTATATGAATATCAAGGTCCAGATACGCTACCTATTGAGAACCTTTTACAAAACGGATACAAACTTCCTTTCTATGCTGACTTACCAAGCATGCCTCTACATGAGCGAAATGTAATATGGAATGTAATGGTTGCTCAAGAAGGAAAATCAAGAATTCCTATCTTCCAGAGATATAAAGAAGCAGGATTCAATCCTGAGAAAGATTTGTTACAAAGTTATGGAGAAGGATGGACTTCAGCTTCTTTTCTCCCACGTGAACGACAACTATTTGGAATACCTGGTGGAATTGTAAATGATTGGAATCTAAAAACAAATCTTGAGGGTCTTTATGCTGCTGGGGATCAGTTATTTGCCTCAGATTGCAATGGTCATGCTGCTGCTACAGGTTATTATGCTGGAAGGCATGCTGCTGATTATGCAATCCAAACTTCTCAATCAAATTTAAATGATCAACAAGTTGAGTTTGAACGAAGACGTGTAAAATCCCTAACAAATAAAAGTGAGGGTATAGGATGGAAGGAATTTAACTTGGCCATTACAAGAATTATGCAGAATTATTGTGGTGAGATCAAAAGCCGAGAACTTTTAAATATTGGATTAAAACTATTAGAAAACTTGGAAACTATAGAAGTTCCAAAATTATACGTCAGAAACCCCCATGAGTTAATTCGCTCGTTGGAGGTTATAAATATACTTATCAACGCAAAATTAATCATAAATTCTTGTTTAGTACGTAAAGCAAGTTCTAAACATTTACATTTTATTCGTTCAGATTACCCCGAAATGGATCCCATTGAATGGCATAAATTTATTACTGTGAAACTTGAAAATAATAAAAATAATAAAGTAAAGGTTGGAGCACTCCCAATTGATTATTATAGTTCTCTTAAAGAGAATTATGAAATTTATAATGAAGATTATATAAAAAAGAGGATCATCTAATGGAAAAAAAAATTTATGTAGACCAAGGATCTAGAATTGTAAATCCAATACATTTTGATCAAAATTTTTGTACGGGATGCAATAGATGTGTAGAAGCATGTCAAGTAGATGTTTTTATCCCAAATCCAGAACGGAAAAAAACTCCAATCGTACTTTACCCAACTGAATGCTGGTATTGTGGTTGTTGTGTAATGGAATGCCCAAATCCAAATGCAATTAGACTTAATCCCCCATTGATGAATCAAATATATTGGAAAAGGAAATAATATTGAAAAAATTATAAACTCTACAGTAAAAATGTGTGTGATAAAATGAGTATGTTAAATAAGATGATCAGTTCAGCACAAAAAGCAATGATTCATGTAATGAACTTGAACAAAGATGACGTTGTTTTAGTAATAACGGATAATTATACTAAGATGGTAGGTGAAGCATTTTATAAAGCTGCAATTGAGTATGGATCTACTGCAAAGTTATTTTTTTTACCTAAAAAATCTCGTCCATTAAAAGATGTACCACAAGAAATGAGAGATTTAACTAAGGGAGTATCAATTGTAATAAATGTCTTTAAAGGATTTTCAGAAGAAACACCATTTAGAATAAAGTGGGTAAAATTAGTTCATAGCAATAGATCAATTAGGGTAGGTCATGGACCTAGTATTACTAAATCCATGTTAATTGATGGACCAATGAATATTGATTATGAATTAATGGTAAAAAGTGCAGAAACTATGATTAAAAGTTTTGAAAATGCTAAAATTGCACAAATTACAGCACCAGGAGGAACAGATATTGAATTGCATATTGAAGATCGAGCATTTTCAAATGATGCAAAAATTACTAAAGAACCATATTTTAGCAATCTTCCTTGTGGAGAAATTTGGTGCGGTCCTATTGAATCTAAAGGCGAAGGTGTTATTGTTTGTGATGGTTCGATTGGCGATATTGGCAAAGTAAAAAAACCTTTAAAAATTGTTGTAAAAGATGGTCAAATCGTTACAATCCAAAGTGAAGATCAGAAACTAGTTGAAAAAATCGAAGAACTGATCAATTTAGATGAAGAAGCAAGAGTTATTGGAGAATTAGGAATAGGGCTTAACCCTGGTGCTAAATTACGAGGGATTCTTCTTGAGGATGAAAAAGCGATTCAAACTGCTCATGTTGCCTTCGGAAATAACACGAGCATGGTTGGTGGTCAAAATAACTCTATAACTCATAGAGACTTCTTGTTCTATAAACCAACAATAAAAGTTACATATAAAGATGGTTCAAATAAGACTATAATGAAAAATGGGGATTTCTGTTATTGACCTTTAAATTAGAAATCTGAGAGATTTTTTTTAATGAAAAAAAGTTTTAAAATCTAAAATACTACTATTAAAAGATGGATTCAAATAAAGCGAGTTTAGCAAGAATTAAGATTAAATTTCCAGATCAGTTGTGGATTTCACACATATTCAAGAATTTCAGTGGAGTTCGAATGGAAATTGAAAATTTTTTACCTTATGATCTAGAAAACTCAATTGGGAATTCTATAATTGAGATTGTGTATTATGATCCCAATTCCGTTATTGAGGAGATTAAATCTCACAAATCTGTGATTGAATACAGTCTCTTGGAACAGGAAGAAAATCGAATAAGATTTAATGTGAAAACTAAAGATCCCTATTTATTATACGCTGTAATTAATTGCGGGGTACTTATCGATTTTCCTATAAATGTTAGGGATGGTTTTGCTTATTGGAGATTGATTTCAAGTAGAGAAAGTATTGATAAATTATTGAATATATTTGAAGAAAGGAAGATTAATTTCGAGTTATTACGTATTGGGACATCTCCCTATTCATTAGAAGATGAGAAAAACAAGTTGACTCTGGAGGAATCTAATGTTTTAGATAAAGCAATCAGTTCAGGGTTTTTTGAAATACCCCGCAAAATATCCTTAGAGGAGTTAGCTAACCAACTGGGGAAGTCTAAATCTGCTCTTTCCGTAATGTTAAGAAAAATTATAAAGAAAAAAGTTGTCTTAGAACCTTAAAAATAGAAAAAAGGAAAAAATTATACCCATTCTTCTTTTAAAATATTGCCTTGTACACCAATAATCACGTATTTTATTGGGACTTTTCGATTTGCTCTCTTAGCAGCTTCTTGAGCTAAACCTAAAAGACCTCCACAACATGGAACCTCCATCATAGCAACCGTAAGCGTGTTAATCTTGGAATCCTCAATTAAAGCTTTAATTTTTTCCACATATACCTCTTTTCCTTGATCGAGTTTAGGACATGCTATCGCAATTGATTTCTGTTTTAAGAAGTCTCGGTGAAAATCTCCATAAGAGAAACCTACACAATCAGCGGCAAGTAGAACATCTGCCCCTTGATAATATGGCGCTCGGGGATTGATTAAATGCATTTGAACGGGCCATTGTCGTAATTCTGAAGGAATTTTTCCAGAAACTGTTTCTGATTGCGTTTCAGGCTCATCAAACACCATGGTTTTAGCTGATTGGCATCCACACTGGTGGGCATGTTCAGTAACAATTTGTTTTACTTGTTTTAATTCTTCTTTTTCTTGATGTTTCATTGATTCTAAATGATCTTCAACAGCTTCCTCATCAAATTCTACTGCTTCCCTTTCAATTATTTCTAGTGCTCCTTCTGGACAACCTGAAATACAAGCTCCTAATCCATCACAAAAAACATCGTTTATAACTCTTGCTTTTCCATCGATAATTTTTAGAGCCCCTTCTGCACAGTCGACTATGCAATTTCCACATCCCGTACAGAGTTCCTCGTCTATCTTAATTATTTTCCGATTTATTATTTTATGTTGTTTTGTTTCAGTCATAATTAGAACAAATGGAGATGTGAATATAATTTTAATTTCGAACATGTTCTTAATATCTTGTACAATTGATACTCGATTTCAATTCTTAACTTCTATCTATAGTTTTATATATATTGTGAGCATATTCAACTTTGTAAAATATTTAATTTTTAAGTGATTAAAATGAGTGAAGAAACAAAAATTAGTAGTTTAGATAGATTGTTCTTTGCATTATGGTTTGTCGCAATGGTGATGTTCTGGGTATTCTTTGGTATTACGAATCTCGTGATTTTATTCTGGCTCGCTATAGGCTTGACAGTAGGCGGACCTGTGTTATCAATATCATGTAAACTAAAAGAACTAATCGCCGGTGTATTGATTTTAGCTATTGTATTATTTTGGGT
Source organism: Promethearchaeota archaeon (assembly GCA_019894955.1). GTDB lineage: Archaea > Asgardarchaeota > Lokiarchaeia > Sigyniarchaeales > SOKP01 > SOKP01. The sequence continues at coordinate 7,583 of JAGXNQ010000120.1, forward strand.
AGCATTTGGCATCTATGGTGGATTTATGCTTTTCGGTATTGCTTTAACTCTATCAATTGCTGGTCCTATTATTGTTATTGCATACTCCATAATTAAACGAAAGAATAAACCTAAAAAAGAAATAAAACCGCTAGGAAAGCTAGGTTCATTACATCCACTTGGTTGGTTAAGTAATCTAGGTTGGTTAGGAGGTTTAGGAGTACTTTATGGTCCTCTATTCTTGTTGTATTTCATGTTCTACTTTTTCCTTTTAGGAATTATTCCATATAACCCTGAAGCTCCTGAAAGAAAAGTAAACCGATTATGGCTTTTAGGATTTTTAGGATTGATTGGATTTCTTTTTGGGACCTGGTTTTATTGGACATGGGCGTTTACCAGCTTATTTACACTTTTTATCTTAGGATTATTACCAAAAAAGACCAGAGATTGAGAATTTAAATATCAACCTTTTTTCTTTATTTCATTTGAGGAAATTATGATCTTTAAAATTCTCTGAGAAGAATTTAAGTGTTGAATATAAAATTTATATTTTTGTCAATAAAATTCACAGCTATCTAATCTCTATTTACGAATCTAACTTACCTACAAGAGCCTTTTCCCACAGATTTTTCCTATTTTGAATAACAATGGCAGACATAAATATTCCCATGATCGTATTAGTCAGAATATTTGCAATTAAAAATCCCAAACTTAAATTCCCTTCTACGGCGAATACAAGGATTAAAATTCCAATAATATTATATGGATCAACAAAGGGCCACAGAACAGGA
>JAGXNQ010000121.1 GCA_019894955.1 Promethearchaeota archaeon
AACATAAACACTTAGGAACTGATTTCCTCGAAGACGAAGAACAGTGGTACATTTACTTTGAAGCTGTTAAATAATTATTAATTTTTCATTTTTTTATTTATCTTTTTTTTAAATCTCTTATTATTATTGTATAAAAAAATAATAGAATCTTATAAATTCTAAATAACCCGAAATTCAGAAAATAAGAAATTACTTACATGATCGTTTATTAAATTGGATGAATGAGACACGAGATTCTTTTCGAGGGTACTATTGGGAGAACAGACTATGGCGGGAGGATACAAGGACTCCAACTTGGAGAAACAAGGGTTATACACGGGAGAGGGAAGAAGATGAAAGATAAAAATTTCGTCAGCTTGATTACGATACTGGTCTTCCAATGGAAAGTGCTACTCGGAAGAAGAGAAGCTGAAAATTATTCTCTTGTAAGTTAAAAAATTATAATTTCTTTTTTTCCTGTTCAATTAATACTCTTCTCAAAATTTTACCAGAACCCGATTTTGGAATTGTTTCTACGAACTCAACTTCTCTAATTTTCTTATATGCTGAAATTCTTTCAGCAACCCATTCTATTATCTCCTTATCTTCAACCTTTCCTTTAAATTCAGGTTTTAAAATGACAAAAGCTTTCGGAATCTGTCCAATATCAAGTTCTTTTGAGGGTTTGCCAATGACAGCAGCATCAAAAACTTTAGGATTCTTGAAAAGAAGATCCTCTAATTCTGCGGGTGCAATTGCCCAACCCTTATATTTTATCATCTCTTTAAGCCTATCTACAAGGTGTTCATATTCCTCATCATCAATATATGCCATATCTCCTGTCTTAAGCCATTTTTCTCCAGTCATAGGATCTGTCCAAAATGATTGCTCAGTAGCTTCAGGTTTCTCCCAGTAACCTTTCATTACCTGTGGACCTTTGATTACTAGTTCACCAACTTTACCTCGTTCGGGAATTTCTTCCCCCGTTTCTAAATCTATTATTTTATGAAACGTGTCTGGAATCAATATACCTTGAGATTCCATTTTTCTACGAGACATTGGATTTACCGCAACAACGGGTGAAGCTTCAGTTAACCCCCATCCATGTTGTACAGTTAAATCTTTAGCTTTACACTTGTTTTTGGCTAATTTATCGAATCTTTCAAGAAGCTCCATGGGGATAGGAGCAGCTCCATTATTAAAGACTTTAAGGTTTGACCAATCATATCCCTTGACTTTAGAATCTTCAAGGTGCCTAACAACGGCAAGGAAAATTGGAGGTACGCATAACCCATACGTAGCTTTATATTTTTCTATTAACTCACAAAACTTTTTAACTTCAAACCGTGGTGAGACTACTTGAGCTGCTCCCAACCAGATTGCTTGGTTCATACATACGTTAAGTCCATAAATATGGTATAATGGAAGGACAGTCATCGCAACATCCAATTCACTTAATTCGAATACTTGACTGTTTTGAATGATATTCGAGACCATATTATAATGTGTTAACATTGTACCCTTTGGCAAGCCAGTTGTACCGCTAGTATACACCAACGCTGCCAAGTCTTCTTTAGCATCGAATTCATAATCAGGAGGATTAGAATCAGTACTTTCTACAAGATTTGTCCAACTGATTGTTCCTTCCGGTAAATTGATAGAATCATTTGATTCAATGATAATTATTTCTCTTAATTTCGTTTTATCTTTAACCTTTTCGACAATAGGAAAGAGTGGTTGGTCTACAATTATAATTTCTGCCCCAGAATCGTTTGCTTCATATTCAACTTCTGATTCCATGAACATTGGATTCATAGGGACCAAAACTGCCCCAGCTTTTTCTAATCCAAAAAAAGAAATTTCCCATTCAATTGAGTTTGGTGCGTATAAAGCAACTCTATCCCCTTTTTTCACGCCTAAATTCATTAATCCTGTAGCAAAAATATCAACTTTATTCTTAAATTCCTTGAAACTCATTTCTTTCGGGTAAAGGAAAGCAAGTTTTTCGGGAAATCTTTCTGAAGTTTCTTCCAGAATTTTACATATCGGAATTTCGGGATAATACAGATGACCTCTTTTATATTTGACCATCACTTTCACTTCATTAATGTAATTTAATTTATTTTTTATTATATGATCTTATCTTGGTATTATATAACAAGCTTTATCTTAATGGGTAATTAGGTTTTCTTTTTTCTGTGAATGTACTTATATCTTAAAAGTCCAAAAAACCCTTGAAAATCAGGGTGTAAGAATAAAATGAATTGATTATCTTTATTAAAAAATTTCTTTGAATTTTTATTATTTTTCGTTGGAAATTACTAATCAGATAATCTATCCTTCCATTTAGATCCTTTCTTTTCTTCTTTAAATAATGCTGCAAATATAGGTACTATAATTATAAGAATGTATTGTAGTATTACAGTAGGATACAAGAAATAGGACCAGTTAAAAGTAGAAAACCACATTAAGAATTCTATAACAAAAGTAAGCAGTGCAATTATTAGCCCAGTGATAAATCCTTCCTTTATAGGAGATTTTGGTTTCGTAGCGAAATACCAATAATAAACCAAGAGAAAAGTGGATATGATCGTCATTATTGGCCATGCTATGGAAATAATTTCCAAAAAAATGAATGTACTTACTGCAAAGATAAGAAAGTAATTTACTAAAGAGATCAATAAAATCTTTATAATATCATTTTTCTTCATAATAATATCAATGCTTTTTTTCAAGTAAATAATTGTGTGATATACAACTAATTATGTTTTCCTTTAGGAAAAAAAATATAATTGGATCATACTTCTATAATTTGCTTTATGCAACCTTGCACTAACCAAACCGGTTATAATTTTAGGAAAACTAAGTTGAAGCATGGTCGTAAGTTGTTTTAATTGGAGTTTTGTTGCTTTTCGAAATGGTTTCGCAAATTCAATAATAGGAAAATGACCGCCTATATAATAAACGTTAGTTTGCACTCTATTACTACGATTTTCAAAGTAATCTTTTAATTCATCTATTTTTGAACGTATTCTAATTACCATTTCTTCTTTTTAATTTTGGATTTATAATAAAAATCTTAAAATACCATGTGAAAACTAATAAAACTATGAAAGTAGTAATTATTGGAAATAACGTGGCGGGGACTTTTACAGCTCAGAATTTAAGATCTCTCAATGAAGATATTGAAATCGAAATCTATACTGAAGAACAGTATCCTTACTACACAAGAATTAAACTTCCAGAATTAATACCCGAAAAAGTTACGCTTGATAGTATGATTGTATTCAAGGAGGAGTGGTATAAAACTAGGCGAATTAACTTACACTTGAATAAAAAAGTAGTAAACATTGATCCAAAGAATAAAACAATATTATTTGGGAATGATAGTGAACCAGTAGGATATGATAAACTAATCCTTGCTCTAGGTAGCACTCCAAATATTCCACCTATTAAAAATGCAAGAGAAATGAAAGATCAAAATAAAGGGGTATTTACTTTACGGACTATTGATGATGCATTAAAGATTAGAGATTATCTTGAAAAATTTTCAGTAAAGAAAGCGATTGTAATTGGAGGGGGTCTTTTAGGATTAGAATTGGCGAATCAATTAAAAGATACTAACTTAGAAACCACGGTTGTCGAATTTTTTCCAAGATTATTACCACGACAATTGGATGAAGAATGTGGGGCCATGCTTAAGAAGGAAATTGAGAACAGGAATATCAAAGTGGTTTTGAATGCTGCTACTGAAGAAATCTTGGGAAATGCTAAAGTTAGTGGAATCAAGCTAAAAGATGGTAGAATTTTTGAGGCAGGTATAATTTTGATTCAAGCTGGAATCAGACTAACCATAGATTTGGCAAAAAACGCTGGAATTAAGACTAATAGGGGAATAATTGTAAATGAATACTTAGAGACCAGTAAAAAGGACATCTATGCCGTAGGAGATTGTGTAGAGTACAAAAATCAAGTATATGGTATTATTCCCGCATGCATGGAGCAATCAAAAATAGTAGCTGCATCCGTCATTGGATCCAAAAGGGTAGAATATCAAGGCACAACCCCTAAAAATACTTTAAAAATAGTAGGAATAGAATTGACTTCTATAGGTACAATAGATCCATCAAAAGAAGAAACTGGTGGTTGGGAAATCTTAAAAAAAGCGGATAAAGAAGATTGTTGCTATCAGAAATTAATTCTTAAGGACAATAAACTCAAAGGGGCAATTCTTTTCGGTGATAATAAAGCCTTATCTTATGTATATAAGAAAATGGAAGAAGATGTTGATAAAGAAGAACTTAGAAAATTATTAGAATTGTACATATTTGTTTGTAATAATTGCGGAATGGAATATGATGAGACTAAAATGAATACAGTGTTTGAGGATTTGCCCGCTGACTTCAAATGTCCCGGTTGTAAGGGATCTAAGGATGATTTTAAAAAAAAGGAATAAAAAAGAGGAAAAAACATGACAATTTATAGATGTAAAAGATGCAATTATCTCTACATTGATGGAGAACAAGATAAATCATTTGAAAGTGTTGAAAATGATTACAAATGTCCTAGGTGCCGTGCATCAAAGAGTTTCTTTATCAAAAAGGAAATACCCAAATAAATTTATTAAGCCTATTATCATAACCTATTATCATATATTTCATTTAATTTAGTGAAGATAATATGGTTTATGATATAACTATTAAAAATGGAAAAATAATTAGTGGAGCAGGGAATCCTTGGTATTATGGAGAAATTGGTGTTAAAGAAGGAAGAATTACAAAAATTTGCTCCAAAATTAACGAAGATACTAACAAAGTAATAGATGCCCGTGGATTAATTGTTTGTCCCGGATTTATAGATATTCATTCTCACACTGATTATATTTTACCTGTAAATAGAAGCCAAGAATCTACTTTATGTCAAGGAATCACAACAACTATGGTAGGAATGTGCGGAGATGGCATGGCTCCTATTCCTGAAGGCAAGGAAGAAGAATTTAAGAAAAAAATAGCTAAAATAGATCCTGTTCTACAACAATTTGATTTTCCATACCATACTTTTGCAGAATATTTGGAATATAATGAACGCAAAAGAAATTCAGCAAATTTAGCTTTTTGTGTGGGTTATGGGAATATAAGATGGGCAGGAGGGCAATCTTTCGAAAATCGAGCAGCAACACAAGATGAAATGGAACAAATGAAAGGTTATTTACGGGAAGCCATGGAAGCAGGCGCTTTTGGAATGAGCACTGGTTTGATTTACGCTCCCCAAATTTTTGTGAAGACAGAAGAAATTATTGAACTTGCTAAAGTTGTTGCTCAATATAACGGTTTATATTTCTCTCACATTCGCAGTGAAGGAAAAAGTATACTTAAAGCAATTAATGAAGTTATAGATATTGTTGAAAAATCTGGATGTGCTGGAGGACAAGTTGCACACCATAAAATTGCCGGTGAAGCTTTTTGGGGTGGAAGCATGCAAACTTTAAGACTCATCGAGGAAGCCAACGAGAGAGGGATTCATATAACATATGATCAATATCCTTATAATAGGGGCATGTCAGATCTAGCCACAGCACTCCCTCCTTGGGCTCGTGAAGGAAATTCTGCTACAATACTTGAGCGGATAAAAAACCCAGAAATTCAAGAGAAAATCAAAAAGGACGTAAAGGATGGAATTGAAGGTTGGGAAAATTGGATTAAAAATGAAGGATTGAATAATATTTACATCTCAACAGTAAGCTCTGACAAATGGAAAGACGTTACAACTTTTAACATTCCTAAAATCACTAAAATTAAAGGAATGTCTGATGATTGGGAAACTTTCTTTACATTGCTTATTGATAATGAATTAGCAGTAGGAATAACAATTGAAAGCATGGGTGAAGAGGATGTTCGACGAATCATGAAAGGACGGTATCAAATGGTGGGTACTGACGGAGCAGGAATTCCTGCATCTTTCAGCTCAGGAGCATATCATCCCCGATTTTTTGGAACATATCCTCGGATTCTAGCCAAATATGTAAGAGAGGAAAAAATCTTAACCCTTGAAGATGCGGTTAGAAAAATGACCTCTTTTCCAGCTAGTAAGCTCGGCCTTCAAGATAGGGGTCTCATTCGAGAAGGAAATTGGGCAGATATCGTTGTATTTGATCCCCTAAAAGTTAAAGACACAGCAACTTATGAAAAACCTTATCAACTTCCCGAAGGTATTCCACACGTAATTGTGAATGGAGTAATTGTGGTTCAAAACGGAAAAAAAAATAAAAAATCTCCGGGAAAGATTATTCGTCGATCTTGCTGAAAAGATATTTATAAATTATTAAATTAATATTTTTAACAAATATTCAATTACCAAAACCATCAATAATTTAATCTCTACTAAATCTAAGGTGATTATTATAGCTAAATATGAGTGTGGCGCCTGCGGTTATGTATATGACGAAGACGCCGAAGGAACTAAATGGGAAGACCTCCCCGATGATTGGGTATGTCCGGTCTGTGGGGTCGACAAGAGCTTCTTTACACAAATCTAAGTTTTAATCTTATCTTATCACTTTTTTTATTTTTTTTGACATTATTCCAATTTTCATCTTCAAAATCAATTCTTCTGCTTAATTTCTAAAAAATAGAAATTAAATTTATAATAATTATAAATCTCTTATGCATATCATAATATACAACTAAATTTGGGTGTAAATTAAAATGACTGATTTAGAAATCATGAAAGATGTATTTTACGTTGGGTACGTGGATTGGGAAGTTAGGAACTTCCATGGCTATTCGACGCATAAAGGTTCATCTTATAATGCATATATTGTAAAAAGTGGAGATAACACAATATTAATTGATACAGTAAAAAGACCATACTTCAAGTATTATTTAGAAAACATTCGATCGGTGTGTGATCCAAAAGATATTGATTACCTTATCATGAATCATATTGAGCCTGACCATTCTGGATCCTTTCCACTAATTTTAGAATATTTACCAAATGCTGAGATTATAGCATCAACTAAGGGTGTTGAAATTTTAGAACAACACTATCACATGGAAGTAGAAAAAAGCGTGTTTGAAAAAATACGTGCAGTAAAAAATGGTGATACCTTAGATGTTGGAAGTGGTAAAAATTTTACTTTCGTTCCTATTCCAATGATCCATTGGCCAGATTCGATGGTTTCTTTTATGACTGATGAAAATGGGAAAAATGTTCTTTTTTCAAATGATGCTTTCGGGCAACATTTTGCGGCGTCAAAACATTGGGATGATGAAAACGAATTTTCAGAAATAATGTGGGAAGCTGAAAAATATTATGCGAATATCTTACTTCATTTATCAAGCTTAATTGCTAAAACCCTCCCTGTTGTTGGAGCTCTACCAATAGATATCATTTGTCCATCGCATGGAGTGTGTTGGAGAAAATATATTCCTGAAATCATAGGAGCTTACACAAAATGGTCAAGTGGTGAAATTGAAGAAAATTCTGCTGTGGTTATTTATGATAGCATGTGGGAAAGCACAACAAAGATAGCTAAAGAATTGTATCATGAGATATGGCGTAGGGGAATTCCCGTAAAAAGATTCAATTTAACTTCATCTGATTATAGTGACGTTATTACTGAAGTAATGAAAGCTAAAGCGATAATCGTTGGAAGTCCAACATTAAATCGGGGACTCTTTCCCTCTGTAGCAGAATATTTATGCTACCAGAAAGGTTTAAAACCAATGAAAAAGGTTGGATTAGCTTTTGGATCCTATGGCTGGAGTAAAGGTGCAGTTCGAGCAATAATCGGTGAGATGGAAGCAACTGGAATTAACATGTTAGATGATTCGATAGAAATTCAGTTTGTCCCAAAACCCAGTGATTTAAACTTTAGTGATATTGTAGATAAATTAGTAAAAAAGATGGAGGTATGAAATAATGGACTTTTCGTTAACAGAGGACCAAAAAGCTCTTCAGAAAAAAGCACGAGATTTTGCAATAAATGAAGTCTTACCAGTAGCAAGGAAATATGACGAATCGGAAGAATTTCCGATACCGGTTCTGAAAAGAGCTTGGGAAGAAGGATTATTGAATTTAGGAATTCCAAAAGAATATGGAGGTCCAGGGTATGGATTATTAGATTCGTGTATTGTTGTAGAAGAAATTTCTTCTGCTTGTCCTGGTATGGCAACTTCTATATTCGATAATAATCTTGGCTCAGAACCAATTACAATTGGTGGAAGTGAAGAACAGAAACAAAGAATTTTAGGAGAATTGATTAATGAATTTAAATTGATCGCTTTTGCTACATCAGAACCAACAATGGGCTCTGACGTTGCAGGAATGA
>JAGXNQ010000122.1 GCA_019894955.1 Promethearchaeota archaeon
TCATGCAATCGCTGAATCATTGGGAAAAAGACTTATTATATGGAATATAAAAAGCACAACAGAAGCAATAGATGGGTGTTACATGTATGATACTGTCCAAAGATTAAACGATAGCCGATTTGGGTGTGAGGATCGTAATGTTGATAATGTTAAGGATTATATTACTTACGGACCTTTAGGCGAAGCTTTTGATTCTGACGAGCAAGTTGTACTTCTTATTGATGAGATAGATAAAGCAGACATCGAATTTCCTAACGATCTATTGCAAGAGTTAGATGTAATGGAGTTTTATGTTAAAGAAACAAAAGAATTTGTGAAAGCTAAAACGCGACCAATAGTTATCATAACTTCAAACAACGAAAAAGAACTTCCTGATGCATTCTTACGTAGATGCGTGTTTCACTACATCGAATTTCCCGATGCAAGTTTTATGACAGAAATTTGTAATCTTCATTATCCAAATTTAAAGCAGCATTTATTAGATCAATGCCTTAAACACTTCTATGCACTTAGAGCAATAACTAAACTAAGAAAAATGCCATCGACTTCAGAAATCTTGGATTGGATATCTGTGCTATTAAAAAGCGGTATAACAATTGAAGAATTGAAGAAAGAAATACCATTTCTAGGAGTACTAATTAAAAAGGAAAAGGATCTTGAAGTAGCGCTAGAAAAAATCAAATTTCCAACTTAATTGATTTTATCTTATTTCATATTATCCCTTTTACATTAGTTTTAGTTTTTATTGTTGTATTCCAATTTTCTAATCTTGGGTGATGCCAAAATGGTTGAAGAGATATTTAAATCAGGGATATAAAAGTCAAGAAGACATTAAGCCGTCTGAAGATGATATAATGCAAAAACTAAAAGCATAATTATCAAAGGGTGGTTCTAATGGAAGTGATTAAATACCTTGGAAATTCCTTGGCAAAATTTACCCAAATTAGTTCTCCTGGAGCACGTGGATTAATTAAATTAGCACTAATCGATGAATTTGGCCCATTTAAACCTCTACAACATATAACATATAAAGAGTTAAAGCTAGTCATCGAAAATGCATTAAAAAAAAGATTAAATAGTTTAAATATTAATAACACCAACAAAATCATTGAAGAATTGTTAGATTTATTGGCGAAGTATCAATCACTCATCGTAATGGAAAATATTTGATTTGAATGAACTTTCTTTACAGTTTTAGAAAAAAGCAAAATTTTGTCATATATTAAATTATATTAATTAATTGACTATTAGTAGTTCTAATCCTTTCTAAATTACTCATTTTATGTTACCAAAATTTATACTACATAGAAATGCTGAATTATTGACGGAGAAATAGTAAATGCAGAAGGCAAGTGCTCAAACCTAATTAAGAGATTTTTAATACATTTAAATGTATTTTTGCCTAGATATAAAATAAGTTTATATGTTAACATATCATAAAGTTAAATTAATCCAATATTTAAATTAAAAACCTTAAACGATGATAGATCATGAAAGGTAGATTAACTAAGTTAATTACATTTTTTATGATTTTTCTGTTATGTTTTAATATTTACAACTTTTTATCAATGCCTATAAATAATGAAAAAGTAGCTGGTATTAAAGATCAAACTTCATCCTTCTTAACTACCAGTAATGGAGCTGATCCTTTGACCCTTAAAATTGGAACGAGTAGCGGTCCAAATACCTTAGAACTCGTTGATGCGTGGGATAGTGCATCAAATGATGTATTAGAACAAGTGGTTGAAACCATGTTTTTTTACGATCTAACTGATGAAAATTTACCTCGAATTAATTTACTTGCTGAAACCTTTTATTGGGCAGATACCACCCATCTTCAGATAAAACTTAGGGAAACTATTCTTTTCCATGATGGAACTCCATTTAATGCAGCAGCAGCAAAATGGAATCTTGACCGGTTATTATACCTTACAAATTGTACAGGTACCAATACTGGTACGGTTGCTCAAACTCGTTCCTTATGGATGTTTCCTGATGGAGAAACTCCGATTATTAATAACGTCGTGACAGTTGGAGAATATAATATCACTATTATCCTCAATGGGGCTTATACACCTCTCTTGAACACATTATCTTATATTAACGCTGGTATGATTTCTCCATCCGCTCATACGGCTGAAGCGACAAGTTTCATTGACCTTATAACGGGGCATCCAGTTGGAACCGGACCATTCACGTATGATTATTATGATCCGGATATTGAGGTAAAGTTTAATCGATGGGATAATTACTGGAGAGGAGCCGCATATTTCGAAGATATGGTATTTGTACTTTTTGCTGACGTAACTACAGCTCACAATGCTTTTCTTAGTTATACAATTGATTGGAATAGAATGTATGCAGATCAAAATCTAGCGCTCTATGATGCGGATCCTAATATAAAGGTAAAGAGATTTACTGATGATACAGGTAGACCAAGTTTGGTATATCACTACATGGGATTTAATAATGAAAAATATAATACAACTTGGAGACGGGCAATGGCTCATGCTATAAACTATTCTCATGTTATTGAGGTTTTAAGATTAGGAAATGCGTTTAGAGCTGTCTCGGCCATTTCACCCGGTTTTGGTGGTGCACATAACGCATCTGTTGTTGGTCCTGACTTTGATATTACCGAAGCAAGAATATTAATGCAATCGATGGGATTTGGTGTTGGATTCACCACAGATGCACAATGGATCACCGTAGCAGAAGGAAGTTCTCCGTTCTTATCACTCCCGTATACGTATAATGTAGGAAATTCCTTTAGAGAAGATTTTCTAGTTGTCGTAACGGAATGGTTTAAGTTAATCGGTATTAATGTGGTGGATGATGGAGTAACATTTAGTGAATTCCTTGGTTACTTATATGATGATTATGATCACTTAGGTATATTCGTTATAGGATGGGGACCAGATTTTCTTGATCCTTACAACATGCTTGACCCATTATTCAACCCCACATCCAGTTCAAACTCTGCTCAAGTCAACGATATAAAATTAAGTGCCATGATGGCCTCCGCATTAGCAGAAACTGATGAAAGTGCTAGAAACAACATCTATCAAAACATTCAATCCTACCTAGCAAGAATGCAATTCCATGCTCCTCTCTATCACCCTAAAGTAACCTACGTTCATCTGAATGAGATAAAAAGAATTCCTTACAATGCAATGAACTCATTGTACACCTATCCTATCTATCGAACAACCCCTAGATCGTCATCAACTCTCATGGTTGGAATAGGTTATGGATCTAGCACTCTTGAACCTGTTGATTGTTGGGACAGCAACTCAAAAGATGTGCTAGACCAAGTAGTCGAGACATTATTTACATATGATTTGAGTGATCCCGAGTTACCACAGATTAATCAGCTTGCAGAAAATTATTGGTGGGAAGACACTACAACCCTCCATATATCACTACGCCGAGATATATTATTCCATGATTATACCCCTTTTAACGCAGCGGCGGCTAAATGGAACCTAGATCGTTTGCTATATCTGACAAATTGCACTGGAACTAATACTAATCAAGTAGCACAGACAAGGTCATTGTGGTTGTTACCTGATGGAGATATACCCATTATAGCAAGTGTTTCAACAGTTGGAGATTGGAATATAACCATTACTCTTAATGCTCCATATGCTCCGTTGTTGCATCTCTTAAGTTATATAAATGCTGGGATGTTATCTCCATCAAGTACTCCTGCAACCGAATTTATAGACACTTTATCGGGGCAGGTAGTAGCAACAGGACCCTTCATGCTTGAACACTATGATCCTAATATTGAGGTAAAGTTTAATCGATGGGATAATTACTGGAAAGGACCCGCATATTTCGAAGATTTGGTATTTGTAATTTTTGATGACATTACTACAGCTCATGATGCGATGCTCGCTCATGAAATTGATATATTAAACATAATTGCTCCACAATACATCCCTGAATATGAAGCTGATCCAAATGTAATGGTAAAGAGATTTACTGATGATACTGGGAAACCCGGTTTAGCATATTACTATTTGGGATTCAATAATCAAAAATATAATCAAACATGGCGGAAGATAATGTCACACGCTATCAATTATACTTACATTATTGACATATTACTACAAGGTAGTGTCATCAGAGCGAATTCACCGATCTCTCCCGGATTTGGTTTGGGATATAATGAATCTGCTACCGCTGCTAACTTCGATATTACAGAAGCACGAGCATTAATGCAATCTATGGGATATGGTGTGGGATTCACCACAGATCAAGAATGGATTGACCAAGCAAATTTTGATCCATTCTTATCAGTTCCTTACACGTATAATATAGGTAATCAAATTAGAGAAGATCTGTACGTTGCGCTACATGAATGGTATAAACTTGTAGGTATTCAAGTTGTGGAAGAAGCAGTATATTGGTCTGAATTCCTCACTTACATATATGAAGATCCGGATCATTTGGGTCTATTCTTTTTAGGATGGGGACCAGATTATCTTGAACCATTTAATATCCTATATCCATTGGTCAGTTCTGGTTATATTTGGAACACTGCAAGAATCGATGATCCATATTTAGATGATCAATTAGCACTCGCTTTAGAAACTAATGATGATACTGTAAGATATAGCATCTACAAGGACATTCAATCTTATTTTGCTGAAGTCGGATACTTTCACGCACCCCTTTATCACAAAATACTTAATTTTGTTCATTTAAATGAAATTCAGGGAATTCCATACAATGCTTTAGAAGATTTTTACGCTTATCCTATTTACCGAGCAATCCCAGGTCAATTATCTTTATCTTCAGACGCAGAATCTCCTGATACTGATGGTGATTTTACACTCTATTGGACAATGGCAGATAGAGCGAATAATTATACTGTATACCAATCCTCGAGTTTTATTGATACCCTTACTGGGATTGAAACCATGATAGCAGAAGAAATTAATGATCTAAGCCTATTCTTAAGTGGATATCCGGATGGATCATACTATTTCATTATAGCAGCAACCAATGAGCATGGTTACACTCTTTCAAATTGTATAAACGTGGTAGTACAAATTACTGATGATCATGATTTAGAAGTGAATCTAAACATTCCTACAGGTATTGAAATCGGAACAAGTAATATTATCACTGCTACTGTCCGAAATATAGGTTTAAATGATGAAGTCGACGTAGAATTATATCTATATCTTGATGATGTTCTTGTTGATTCTATTATTATCCCTTATCTGCCTGTTGGAGATATTGGAGTTATCCAATATGATTGGACTCCGACTGAATATGATACCTACACTTTTAAAGCATACACAGTTCCCGTACCTGGCGAAATATCTCAAGATGATAATATGATAATTGTAGACGTTCCTTTATTAGATACTCAGATTTTCGATGGCTTATTTATTGATTACATCTTTGATCAAATGGGTTATGCCCTAAATTCAACTTTTATCTATACCCCCTATCAAGATGGGCTATTCTATGAAACTTGGATTTTTGACATCATGGGAACTTATGAATGGATGGTAGATCCAATGACACGGCTAATGTCAAATGGTTCAGTTTTTGGAGATGGCGCTCATACTCCCATTTGGATTTTTACTGATGTTTCTCTTGGAGATACAATCCCTATTGCAGTTGATGGAGAAGGAGATCATCTTTTCAATGTTACTGGAGAATTATTATACGATCTTCAAGGTTTTGGAACTGTAGGAGTCTGGGTACTCAACGATTTAGCATATCCTGGCACAGTTGCATGGTATGAAAAAAGTACTGGTATTCTTTTAGATGGGTTATTCTATTATTTTGATGGGATGTATAATTTTACTCTTGAGTTTATGAATACTAACGCTCAATTTGAGTATGGCGCGAATCCTGGTCCATTTATCCTCTCATCTGATGCGGATGACCCCGATGAGGATGGTTCTTTCACATTATCATGGACTGAATCTGAAGAAGCAGATAGCTATTCGATATATCAACATTCAAGCTTTATCACGGAAATTACAGGAGAATTAATCTTGCTAGCAGACGGAATTACCGATCTGGAACTTGTGTTAGATGGATATCCAGATGGAACTTATTATTTTATAGTAGTAGCACATAATGAATACGGAGATACACTTTCAAACTGCATTCAGGTAGTTGTAGATATTCCTGTACCTCCATCAGTGATATATGATACGATTCCAGATGAAATAATACTGACCTACACACGTAATTCTCAAATTCTAGGAAGTATTAGTGCTTATTCTTCATCTCAAATCATTTTTGTTGGTTGGGTTGGGGAAGTTGATCCTGGTTTTGCTTTATTTACAACTTATACCGAAGATGAAAATGGTGGAATTTATATAAGTGAAACAACAATATCAACCACTTATCAACTTGAAACTGGTGTCCATTTGCTCAATCTTCGAATTTGGAATGCTGAAGGTGACTATTACGATAAAATTATCTCCGTTATAGTATATCGTCAAGCAGAACTAAACCTAAGAGGCGAATTTGACTATCTTCTAAGAGAAGAGGTAAAAATTTCCGTCGTAGCGCAAGCATTTGACGTTGAGGATCAATTCTTGCTAAATCCAATAACACTTGAAGGAATGATTATACACGTTAAAATAACCGATTATGATGGAAATGTCAAAGTGGAAGACATCATGACATATAATCCAGATGGATTTTTCCAATGGGATTCAGTTCAGACAATTAAACAATTGAAAGATATTTTTCCAAAAGGTATCTATATTGTACAAGCTTGGATTGAATTTCCCTCCGAATCTTATTATTTGGGAGGAAATGATGTCATTGAATTTCATATTGACCCTCCAGCTGAAGATGAAGTAGGTGTCTGGTTTTTCATAGAAATTTTTGGTTTTGGTGGATTAATTGCTGTGGTATTAACATTAACTATCTTACTGAAACGAAAGCGTGGTATTGAATAACATAATAGAAAAAAGTAAACAAAATAATAATTAAAAATTCTTTTTTTTATTCTAAAAACCAGTTCTTAAACTCATATTAGTCAAAAGTAGAATTTCAATTAAAGAACTTTGAAAACAAATTCACATTCTCGAGGTTTTATTAAAAAAAGAGAAAAATAAGAAATGAAAAATTTACTTATTAGTAGAGGTAAAAAGAAGAAGAAGTAGATTTCTCTCTGGAAGATCTACTCAAATTCTGTGCTCTTATTTCGCCCTCCTTCCATTGGAGTTTTTAAATTTAAAAATTGATTTCTATCTTATAAATAAAAAATATTTAACCATACACTTAAACTGATAAGGTACAATTTTTT
Source organism: Promethearchaeota archaeon (assembly GCA_019894955.1). Taxonomy (GTDB): domain Archaea; phylum Asgardarchaeota; class Lokiarchaeia; order Sigyniarchaeales; family SOKP01; genus SOKP01. Next base: position 7,295 of record JAGXNQ010000122.1, read on the forward strand.
ACAAAATTAAGTTGTCATAAAGATTAAATGATTAATTTCATAAAGAATATTAAAATCTCAAAACCATCAAATAATTCGATAGACTTTAATGAATCAAGAAATCCTTGCTCCGTTGCTAGGAAGTGATCATCCTACAGTAAAAAAAGTGATTAAACTCGCGAATGAAATTTTAGCTGAAGGTAGGTTACTTAATATAGAATATCTTTACAGAAGAGCTAAAAGAGAATTACAAATTCCACGAGAAGGTTTGCTAACTATTATTCAATATATGGTTAACAAAAAAATCATTATTGATGGGTCTAAATTTACAAAAGATACGATTTTGAATAATAGTTTTCGTAATCTTATTTATAATTTCATTCGAGATAATATTGGACTCCATTTTTCTGTGATTAAAAGAAATCTAATGAAAAATCTAAAAGAGAATCAAATAGGAACCGGACAATTAATTTGGCACTTAGAAATGCTCCTAAAATTTAGGCTGATAAAGAGTTTTATGGTAGGTAATCACACAATCTTCATCCCAGTCGAATTTGATGAAAACATCGCAAAAATCTACTATCATGCTAGAAACATGATTCGAAATAAAATTTTGAGACATCTAATTATAGAAAAGCAGTGTACTAGACCCGTATTACATGAAGCAATCAAAGAAAGCAGAGAAAATGTGTATTATCACATCAAAATACTAATAGAAAATGATTATATTATAGATAATAATAGAGAATTATCTCTAAATTCAAAATTGAGTAAATATATTATTGAAGCAATTCAATATTTATCGCATAAAAAAGAATTAAATAATAAAATAATATAAAAGAGGAAATTGAAAATATCATGTCATTCCAATTAAATGTTAATCCAATGGTATCTATTGATTTAACTATAGGAACTTTAGTTTTAATCTCTCTACTCATCACTATTCTTGCACCAAAAACAAAGAGAATCTTTCATATGAGATTTATCCAATTAGGTATATTAGGAATAACTCTTTC
>JAGXNQ010000123.1 GCA_019894955.1 Promethearchaeota archaeon
ATATCACATGAGACGAAATGAAAAAGAGATCACTGATGGTAATCTTATAAATACAATTATTAGAGAGGGAAAGTATATTACAATATCAATGTGCAGAGAATCTGAACCGTATATAGTTACTCTTAGTTACGGTTATGACTCTGATAAAAATTGTTTATATTTTCATTGTGCTAATGAAGGATTAAAACTTAAATTTATCAAAACAAATCCATTAGTGTGTGCTACAATTATTAAAGATTATGGTTACAAGATGAATGAATGTGATCACGCATATCATTCAATTGTTATAAGAGGAAAATTGATAATTCTAGATAATCTTGAAGAAAAAATACATGGATTTGGTGTATTGATAAGTCAATTAGAAGAAAATCCTGAATTAATTAAAAAGAAACATCTCGATGATAAAAATTCTTATATAAACAGTTTCATGTTAAGATTGGATATAGAAGAAATTTCTGGAAAGAATAATAATTAGTTCTAGATTTTCATAAAACTTTTTTTGTTTGAATTATTCATTAAGATATGGACCCTGCAGAAGAAAGAAAAATTTTAAATGATATAATTAAACATAGAAGAATCCCTTATTCTATTGAATTGTTAGATGTTGACGGAGACAAGATAACCGTCCGAAATAATTTTGGCTCTACAATTACATATATCAAGAAGAAAGAAGACTATATCCTTGAAAATCAATAATTGATTTTTGGAAATATAATTCAAAAAATTTGCTATGTTTAGGTCTTTAATAATTTACACCTTATTATTTTAAATAAAAAGAAGACACTAAAATCTGATAAAATTAAAACAAAAAATTAAAAGATTGAAGCATCTTATTAAAAGATTAAAGATATTTGTAAATCAATATTATTCTTGGTGCTAATTTTGAGAAAAAGAAAAATGAAATCTGATGATAGAGAAGATAGATTTACTGAACATTTTAGGGCGGTTATTGATAATACTACTTCACTTAACATGTATAATGAGAAAAAGAGATCTATTTGCGTGATAAGAAAAAACTTGGCTAAAGACTATGAGGTAGAAGTTGACGCTTCAGAGGCACCAATAATGAATAAAATGTTGAGAGATCCTGAACCTTATGAAAGTTCAATAGCAGAAGTTAAAATTCTTGAACAAGAAATATTTCCTCTAAACGAGGCATTCAAGAAGGTATTTGGAACAGATGAAGAATTAAAACTTAATTCGATAAAATTAGCTATTGGTGGTAGTTATAATGATTACGTAACAATTCAAGAAACTGATTTAAAGAAATTTGATGTTAACCCCACCCTTAGTGGATTATGTGATTTTATTGATCAAAATGAAGAGAGCATTCTCGGTTTTTTAGATTGTGAATATATCAGTGAAGAAGGTAATGTAATTTATCTCAGTTGTGATAAAAAAGGAGTAACTGATAATATTTATTCTTTGGGCATAAAGATCCTGGCTTCCATGCACCAAAGAGGGTTTTTTCTACAACAAGAGCATAAATATTATGGACTTCAGCTTTTTATTACTTTAGAGATGAAACGAGCTAATGATGATAAATTATTCGAATTCTTAAAAGAACTTAATATTGATTGGGAGATGATATTTTTCAGAAGACGTTTAGCAATTCATGATTGGACTGAAATAGAATGTGATAGAGATTCCGATAATCTTAAGAAGTATTTAAGGGCTAAATTTGAAACCCTGAATTATTTTGATATCAACAATATTATAAGAGTAATAGTAAAAAACCAATTACCTTTCAATGTTGCTGATAAAATGGCATCTCTCTTATATAAAATGAAAATTGAAAGAACCAATCAATTATCAGATAAATCGTATGATTCTAATACTGAAGATTATTTCGAATCTCAAAGAAGAAATGTGCATTCTGATTCAGAAGAGAGAGAACAAACTGTAAATGGATATACTCTTACTCTTAAAAAGGCAGAAATAGCCGCCGCTGCTAATATTGCATGTGCTTACTTAGGCTTTAAAAAAGAAATAGAATTTGATAAAGATATCGCAACTTCTGAAATTTTGAAGTACCAAGATGAATTAACTAATTTTTAAGAAAAAGATAAAAGAAGTAAAAAAAAGATAATTTTTTTAATTTAATTTGTAGGATAATTTTAATAGCTCGTGATTTACTTCTCCAACTGTTATGCTTTTCCCAGTCCTAACATTTGTCATTGTATACTTTGCTGGAGCAAATAAACCAGGATCAATTTTATAGAAATCATATTCGGCTGCTTTAAATGTTTCTAAGAATGGTTTTCCATAGCTCGAAGAAGTATTAGCAGGTGCTTTTTTCAACAATTCAAATAGTTCAGCTTCTTTTTCCTTATCAACATCGATTGTATAATAAGTCAATCCTGCAGCACTTATAGAATCATTGGTTCTTCCCATTGCTCCTAAGTCATCTTTTGCAATTGGGGCTATAGTTGTAGTTCCAAATCCATCTTTTAATACATCGAGGGGGAAGTGAATTTCATGTAGTTTATGAATTCCAGTTTCTACTATCCTTGCAGCAACTTGGATAGATCCAGTTAAACAGGCTGTAGGAGCACATACTGCATATGTATTACTTGGACTCACTCCACTTTTATTTGCTACAATTTCCATAACTTCTGAATTTGGTAGTTTATCAGTTTCAAACACTATTATTGCGCAATTTGAATCATCAGTATAATCTAATTCTTCGAATAGTTTCTCAGCTTTACTTTTAGCTCTTGCAGGACCTGAACCTAAAGATTGAAAGATAACCTTTTTTTTGATTTTTCCATCTTTTTCGACTTCTTTTTTTAATTTAACACTCCAACCAGCCAATTGAGATGCCATACAAGAGATAACAGGTTCAGAAGTATATACATTAACGCTTGGAATATAATGGCCATCTAAGTCATAAGACGAAAATTCAACATTACCTAATCCACCCATACAAATTTCTCCCACTAATTTACCTCCCGTCCAAGATGCATTAGTCATGTCTAAAATTGTTGAGCCATTTTCAAGTTTTTGGATATCAGCTTTATATAATTCTTTATTTTCAATAATCTTATTCACGAGTTTTAAAGTAAGATTATTAATTTTGATATGATGCATTTCGATCACTTTTCCATTTTTTAAATGAGTATTTATTATTTTTAACTTATTTTAATATATTAAATTAAGTTGACATTAAAATTTTATAACAATGAATGAAGTATCTGATTCTTTAAAAGCATTGGAAGAATCTTTAATATTAGCTAAAAATTTCCTCCTTAATACACTTGAGAAATCCAATTTAAATTTAAACATATATACACATCTTGACGCAGATGGTTTGTCTTCTGGAGCAATTTTAGGCAAAACTTTTTTCAGAGAAAGAATTCCATTTCAAATAAGGGTACTTAAACAATTAGAAAAAGGAGAAATCATTAAATTAGCAAAGGATGCAATGGATGGAGCGAAATTCATAATATTTTCTGATTTTGGTAGCGGTCAATACTTGGAATTAATTAAACATCTCAAGCTTCATGAACCTCAAGTTCCTTTTCTTATTTTGGATCATCATCTCCCACAAGAAGTTCCAAATAAAGAAGATCCTAATATTAAAAAAATCCATGAAAAAAGTATTCCCTGGCATGTAAATCCTTATTTTTATGGTATAGATGGAAGTACAGAAATTTCCAGTTCAGGCTTATGTTACTTATTTTCAAAAGTAATAAATAAAAAAAATATTGATCTTTCTCCTATTGCCTTAGTGGGTGCAACGGGCGATATTCAAAACAGTGGTCCTAATTATTCGTTTATGGGTATTAATTCTTACATTCTTAAAGATGCTATTGGTGCAGATTTAATTGATGAGGTAGACGATCTTAGTTTTTCACCAATAAAGCCAATAAATGAAGCAATTGCTTATTCAAATAAGATAAATTTACCTGGCTTAACTGGAAATGCAAGCACCACCTTAAAATTTTTAAAAACGATTGGCATACTGATGGAAAAACCAGATGGTAATATAAGAACACTAAACGATCTTACTCAAAGTGAAAAGAGAGATATTTCATCAAAAATCATTGAATATGCTTTAAAATATGAAATTGAACCGGAGATAATTACTCAAAATCTAATCATAAATAGATATATCTTAAAGAATGAAATTGTGGGATCTGAATTACATGAATTAAATGAATTTTCGAAGTTATTGAACTCTTGTGGGCGGAGTGAAAATGCTTCTTTAGGCATCGCAATAGGAATGGGTGATAGACGTATTGCCTATCAAAAAGCTCAAGAAAATCTCGTTGAATATAGGAAGAAAATATCTAATGCTTTAAATTGGATCCAAAAAGATGGAAAAATTAAAGAAATGGAATATATTCAATACTTTTACGGTGAAGATGTCATCGCAGATACAATGATTGGAACTATTGCTTCTATACTTATTTTCGATAAAAGCGGAGTTATCAATAAAATAAAACCTATTTTTGGTTGTTCTAAGAGAGAATCAGAAGGAGTGTATAAAATATCAGCTAGAGCAAGTAAAAAGGTAGTATTAGAAGGAATAAACTTATCAGAAGCAATCAGAAAGGCACTATCACTTTCAGAATTAGACGTATTAGGAGGAGGCCATCCTCCAGCTGCGGGGACGGTAGTACCTATTGATAAAATTGAACTTTTTTTAGAAAATTGTAATAAAATTATCAATGAACAAAGAAATATAACGAGTGAATAAATTACTATATAGCGTAAGATTCACCGGGTTCGGGAGCGATTGCGTTGTAATCTTCTTTATTTAAGTTACTAGCTAAAGAAGTAGTTGACTTTTCATCTCCATGAACGCAAAACACATAACGGGAATTATTGAATTTAATTTCCTTAATATACTCGTAGAGGTTTGATTTATCTGCATGACTTGAAAAATCAAAATAATCTACCTCACATAATGCTTTCGAATTAGTACTCTTTGAATATCCTCTTTCTTCAAATTCGAAAATTCCCTCATCTAAAAGTTTTCTTCCAGGCGTGCCTTCTACTTGATACCCTACAAGATATATAGCTGATGCGGGATCTTTAATCATTTTAGACACGTAATCAACCGCCGCACCACCTTTAAGCATTCCTGAAGGTGAAATAATAATATTTTTTCCTTTTTCTATAATACTCATTCGATTCCTACTTTTTGCAAATTGTGTGTTCTTTATTGCTTTTTTGAGCATAGAAAAATCCTTAAATGCGTTAGGGAATTCAGAATATACCATACAAATTTTTCTGGCAAGTCCATCCAAATAAATTGGAATTTTAAGATTATACTTATTCAAAACTAATAATACTTCTTGTGATCTCGCAACTCCAAATGCGGGGATTAATACATTACCTTCATTTTCTATTATGTTGACAATTCGATCTACGATTTCTTTTTCTGTTTCATCTCTTGGAGGATGTTCTTTCAGAGCATAAGTTGATTCTGTGATTAATACATCAATCTCAGGTATATCTGAAGATTTTGCAGGATTTATGAGATTCGTAGATTGTGAATTCATATCTCCCGTATAAAATATTTTTTTTCCATCAACCTCAACTAGAATTGAAACACTTCCAGGAATATGTCCAGCATCATAAAAAGTTATATGAAAATCGTCTGAGATTTTCTTGCGATTCCCAATTTTCAAGAATTTGGCACTTTGCCTTAATTTATCTAATTCTTTATAACCAAAAGGGTATGGATATCTGGATATCTTAATCATATCTTTTAAGAGAATTTCTGATATTCTCAATGATAAAGGATTTGTATAGAAAGGTAAGTTTGAATTTTTATATAATAATGGTAGAGCTCCTGAATGATCTACATGACAGTGAGTAAGAGCAACAGCTTTAAGATTGTCTAAATTTGTTTTTTCAGGAAGACGATCTTCTTCTTTGAATCTTACTCCATAATCGAGCATAATTTTTTCTTTATTATTCGATTCAATTAATATGGCGGATCTACCAACTTCTCGAGCTCCACCAAGAATTTTAATAACAGGCATTTTTTTATTCTTTTTTAAAATACTTAATTTTTTTATCTCTTTACACTAATAAATTTGTAAAAGAATAATAATTTTTTTAAAGTAGAGCCTTACGATTATCAAAATAAAAAATAAAAAGAGTTAATTATCTTACTTTATCTTTTTTATAACGTTAGTCAGTAATGCAATAACGTTATTTACATTTTTACCGAAAACTTCTAAAATTTCTTCCCATGTGACAGGAGCTTCATCTTCTTTCCAACAATCATAATCTGTAGACATTGCAACTGCAGCATATGGAATACCGGCCTCATTTGCCAAGATTGTTTCAGGAGCAATACTCATATTAATTACATCAGCCCCCCATAACCTAAACATCTCAGATTCTGCCCTCGTAGAAAACCTAGGTCCTTCGATTGTAACAACGGTTCCTTTTTCATGATATCTAAGATTAAGCTCTTTAGCTGTTTCAATAAAAATATTTCGTAACTCTTCTGAATATGGATAAGCCATAGCAGTATGTTTAGCATCGCTTGGTGGAAATTCATCAAAAAAACTTACTTTCCTTAGTCTTGTAAAATCAATAAATTGATCTAGGATTACAAAATCACCTCGTCCAATTCCTTCTCTCAAGCTTCCACATGCTGTTGTTGCCAAGATATGAGTGCATCCTTGATCTTTTAGCGCTTGTATATTAGCTCTATAATTTACATGTGTTGGAGTTATAGTATGTTCCCTTCCGTGTCTTGCTATAAGAACAACCTCCACATCATTGATTTTACCGATATTTAGTAGAGAAGTTGGTTTTCCATATGGTGTATCAACTTCAACGTCTCGTCCATCTTTTAAAATGTCAGGATTATCTAGTCCAGAACCACCTATTATCCCTATTTTAACCATCATATTCACTATTAGGTGTTTTTCAATAATTTTATTTATTAATATTTAAAATTAGTCAATTTTTATTTATTTTATCAGAAATGATTAAGTGATGTGATTTCAAAATGAAGAAGATAGATATCAGAGCTGATATAGCTGTAATTGGAGGGACGGGATCTAATATCCATTTGGAAAATGCTGTAGAACCTCAAATTTTTACACCCTTTGGAAGTAGTTCCTCAAAAATAACGATAGGTGATTTTAAAGGAAAAAAAATAGCATTTATTCCTCGTCATGGAAAAGATCATTCAATCCCCCCACATAATATAAATTATAGAGCAAATATCTGGGCGTTAAAAGAACTTGGAGTTAGATTTGTGATATCAACTTCAGCAGTCGGTTCATTAAATTCTGAATTATCGAAAGGAACATTTGTATTAATTGATCAATATATTGATCGAACAAAGAAACGAGTCGATACTTTTTTCGAAGGAGGTCAAGTTTGCCACATCAGTCAAGCAGATCCCTATTCTGAATATATGAGAAATCTTTTTTATGAATCTGGAAAAAATTTAGGAATAAAAATTCACAATGGAGGAACTTATGTTTGTATAGAAGGACCGAGGTTTTCTACGAGATCAGAATCACATATGTTTCGATTACTTGGCGGAGATATAATAGGTATGACGACATATCCAGAGGTAGTTCTAGCTGCCGAAAAGGAAATGTGTTACTGTTGCATCGCCATGATTACAGATCTTGATGTATGGGCCGGAAACTGTCCAAATTGTGGAATAGTCACATTTAAAAGTGAATGCGATAAATGTGGTTCTTTAATTCAAAAACTGATTGTTGATGTACCAGAAGTCATGAAAACAATGAAAGAAAATACTGAGAATCTTAAGAAGTTATTAGAAATGACTATTCCTAAAATAAATACAGAAAAAGATTGTTCTTGCCATCATACACTATCGAATTCAATATTATGATTTTTATTCTCTTAATTTAGGAGTTCTTGCAGCTAAAACAGCATCTAAACGTCCAATTGGGGTATTATGAGGTGCCGTCCTTAGAATCTCTGGATTTTCTTTAGCTTCATCATAAATTTTAAATAAAATATCAATAAATCTATCTAAATTGGCCCTTGTTTCTGTCTCAGTTGGTTCGATCATGAGAGCACCATTAACAATTAGCGGAAAATAGATTGTGGGTGCGTACATTCCATAATCTAGGATACGCTTAGCAATGTCTTCAGTTGTAATATCATTAGGAATTCCTTTATCGGATAACACAAATTCATGTT
>JAGXNQ010000124.1 GCA_019894955.1 Promethearchaeota archaeon
GGATAAATCCTATTGATTAAGCCTATCAACAATAAAAAATAAAAGATTAAATCTTAATTAAATTCATCTATCGTAAGTTAAGAGATTTAATATTTGATGCAGCTGATCGGCAGCTTTTACTTCTGGAATTGCTCCTAAGAGTTTTTTAAGAAGATCATCTAAAGCTTCGGGAGTATTAGTATGAAAATTCATTTCATTCGGCTCATTATTATTTACATTCCTTTTCCTTCTTTTTATATCATCAGCAGAATAAGGTTCCTTATCAGCCATTATTATTGGTATTTAATTTTATTATTTATTTTTTTTCTCTATAAATTTCTCCTGAAATTCTCTCTCAAGATTTTGATTGGTATTTTCAATTTCCTTAGAAGATATTGTAGCTTGATCTAACAATTTTAGCCATAATATTTCTGTTCTTCGTTCTAGCTTCCACATTTCTTTTAACATATCAATTTCTTTTAAGGATTCATCTATATTGTTAGAATTTGATAATATGCCTTTTAATCGCTTTTCCAATTTACCGAGTGAATCGTGAACGTATTGCAGATTAAATTCATGGTACCGCTTAAGAGGAGAAGATAGACCATACCTTGGAAATCTACAATATACACAAGCTCTATCGTTTAATTGAAAGCGGCTTCCACAAAATGCACAGTATTTATGACTTTCCTTCCTATCTGGAAAACTTTTCCCAAATTTTTGATCTTTTATTTCAATTTCCAGTTGCAATGTTGTTTCTTTTTGTTGTTGTTTCTTTCCTTTTTTCTTGGAGGTTTCATCACGCAGAAGTTCTCTCAATTTGATAATCTCATCTTCGAGAATGTGGTTTATTTTTGGTTCTTTAGGAGCCTCGATCATCATTTGAATTATCGAATTTCCTTTTCCTTCTGATAGCAGAATAAGGTTCTTTATCAGCCATTATTTTTGGTATTCAGTATTCCCATTTTGGGTTCTCCCAATAACTATAAAGAAACCCCAAAAATAAATATCTTTGGTTCCATTTCTAAAGAAATCTAAAAATGAAGGAAATATATATCCTTTTTTCTTTAAATATACTTGAGAGATAGAATGAAGTAATGATGCTTGTAATTTCCTAAAAAATTAGGAGTACAAGTAGATTAGTAGAATATAGATATTTCTGTGGACAAGAAACTTCAGTCCATTTAACTATCTCGAAATTACAAAAAGGGATCATTATTTCCAATCGCCTTGATATCGGGATTCATCAAAAATCACAACATTCGCTGATCCCATATTATCTTGAAATCTAAGATTTATTTTGATACAGAATTAGTTGATCCAAGTTTGGTCATTGAATGTTTTTTCTATTTTGGTGATAACTAGCAGGAAGATTATTTCGAAATTCTTTTATCATTGGGATGATAATTGAAGATTTATGAGTTTAGAAAATAAAAAGATTTATTTTATTTTAATGGGCATTTTTATAGCGGTTGTCATCTTAGTTATAGTTGCTTTTAGCCTTATACCACCTTTAAGTCCTGAAGGGTATTATATTACAATAGGGAACAATCAAATAGAATGGATGTTTGCTATTCTAATGTATCCCGTAATGATTATGATTACAGGTCTATTTTCAATATATATTGTATCACCTTTAGCTTCAAAACTTATTTTTAAAGCAACCGCAAAAAATAAGAATCTGGGATTAGCTCCTACTAAAAGGTTAGATGGTATTTCTTTATTCAATAGAATTTTCGGAAGATCTACACTTTTAGCTTTATTTGTGTTTAACATTTGCTATAATTTAGCGTCTCAAGAGTTTATCGTACAATTTATGAGAAGTGTTCATCCCACTGCCCAATACTCCATCCCAGATGTTGACACTTTATTACAACTATTATGGCTAGTCGTTATTCCTTGTACACTTGTGGTTGTCCCCATATGGTTTATAATTGATGCAGGTGTTATTTCTACGAAAACAAGTAAGGGAGTTGATTTTGAATTTACAAAATTGGGTAGTAGTGGTTTTTATACTATTATAAAAGGTTATGTCGGAATAGTTTTCGTTTATAATTTATCAGCTATATTGTTAGCTAGATTTGTTCAGTTAAGTGGCTCTGTTATACCAGAAAACCAATTAAGTATGATACTTGGATTGTTTAGTCCCCTATTGGCTATCTGTTGTACATTTCCGTTAGCGATTTACATTGATTATCAAAAAGATCGAAGTAAAGAACGTGTAGTAAATATATTGAGAAAATTAAAATTAGACAAAGATATCATATATGCCATTGAATTAAGAGAACGTGAATAAATGAAGTTAAATTTATCCTTAAATCCCTTCAGAAACTCCTCAGAAATATTATTAATGGAAAACCAAAAATCAATGGGGGTAAAATTAGCTTTTTTAAAAGCTAATTGCTTTTGAACGGGCTTTTCCCACATAGTATCCAAAAAATACGAGAATGCTCCCGATAAATTGCCAAATTAGTGCGAAACCCGGAGACATTTCTCGCCAATACGAATATCCTAATCCAATCAGAGAAACGATGTGAAATGAGACAATTAAGGCTATACTCGAAACCAACAATCCGATAGCACCTCCAATCAACCCCTTAGAAGTGGGATTTTCTTTATTAGGAAGTCTCGCAGCTATTATTAACACAATACAATTGCTTAATACAATACCTATAAAGGTAATTATTTCGGGAATTAAATATAAAGGATTTCCCGTCCAAAAGGAAGTGTTTGTAATAGGGTGTGAATACCATGTATTAAATCCAAACCACCATTGGTCTAAGGAATATAGTAATACTCCCATCCCATCAATTGCCCTTTCTGAAGCAAAAGGAGTTAGTAATGAAGCGAGACCTACAATTCCTGCCACTAATGAAAATATCCAATTTTTCTGAGCCAATTTCTGTTTAAAGCTTTTTACGTTAGTAATTGGGGTATCAGTAATTTTTAAGATTCACCTACTTTTTATCTTTCAAATACCTTTGATTTTTATAATATTTAAACTTTTATCCAAAAACGAAAAATATCTTTATCCACTAAGAGACAGGAAGACTTTCGTAATATCCCTGTAAAATTGGAATTGACCAATCCAATAAGAAATAGTTAACTATAAACAGTGTTATAACTAATCCCAAAAATATTAGGACTACTGAGAATCTTTTACTTTCAATAGGAAAGTTTAATATCAGATAATAAATTGTGAGTAATATAATACTAATTAACGGAATTAAGAGAATATTGTACAAAGAATATAATATTTCTAAGAAAGGAAAGGATCCAGGATAAATAAAGGTTAAATAGACAAATATAATGCATGTTAGATAAAGCAAAAATAGTATAAGATCAATTATTAGCAATCTTTTTAGGTTTTCAAGAGGATCTTTTAATTTTAGATAATAAAATGTTAGAATAATCACGCCAATCATAGGAATTAAGATAATTAATAGGGGATAGCGAGGGTAATGATGGGCGAGCGAATTAAGAAAGCCCGATAATAAAAAGCAAAAAGCAAAACTAAAAAAAAGAAAAAATCAAAGAATAGGAAGATTAAATCCAATAGCAAATAATCTCTTTCATATTTGTCACTAATGCTTATTCTCCTATTATTCATATATAGTTTTTAAACATTTTTGCATATTCTTTTAAGATGCGAGATATTCAATGAGATAATTTCTTAAGCTTAAAATTCAACACCTTGATTAATACGGTATCCCAAGCTTCGATAAACCATTGGTTTAATCTGATTTTATTTTTAAACTTCTAGAAGCAACTTTTTTAGATAATTACTGGACTTTAAAATTGGTGAAACTTCAATGAAAAGAAAGAAATCAGACAAAATGGGAAAAAAAGCAATTCTATTAATCTTTTTAATTTTCATATTTGTTATCCCCCAAGTACACGCTATGGGAAAAAAAAAGTAAAGGTTGAATTTTAATTAATGGCTATGAAAACTCATATATATTTTGGATTCATGTATATTAGTATACAAAGATACACAAAATGTGACTATCATGAGTACGATTAGGATTGATAAAAAACATTTAAAATTGTTGGATAGATTGGTTTCTCATTTAATTTTACGAGGAAATAAAGTAAGCAAGAAAGATCTTGTAGCAAAACTGATTGAAGAGGCAATGGTAGCTGAAGGTCTTGAAGAAAATGAGATTACATCTTCATTAACAGATGATCACGCATGGAAAGGATTGAACGATGTTTTTGAGTTAGGTATTGAAGATTTATCGGAAAAAGTCGATGAAATTTTATATCAGTTAAATGGGGAAGAATAAAATGGCTGTTTTTTTAGATACGGGATTTTTATTGGCTATTAAGAACAAGGATGATAAGAATTTCCAAACTGCACAATCTTGGATGAAGAGGTTTCTAAAAAATGAATTCGGGGAGATATTTACATCTACATTAGTATTTAATGAATTGGTGACCTTAGCATTAGTAAGAATTAAGCGTCCTGATTTTGCGATAAATTTGGGAAATTATCTTCTGAAGAGTAGAAAGATAAAGATTATTAGTTTTACGGATGACGATTTTAAGAATTCTTGGGAGATTTTTCAAAAATATAAAGAAAAAAAACTATCTTTTACTGATAGTTCCATTTTAATTCAGTGTAAACGGTTAAACTGCAAATTTTTAGCTACTTTTGATAAACACTTCAAAGGTTTAATACCCTCAAATTTAAGCTGATTCTAATATTCTTGGTAGTACATTTTTAGGAGGGGGTTTTTATATATATTGGTAGTGTGAATCATGTATATTGATAGTAAATCAAGAGCTCCTTGAAGAAAATATAATTCCTGATTTTCGGAAAAAGATCAAGATATCGGACAAAATTCTGAATGAAAAAACTATCACGCTTTCGCTATTTGCAGGATTAATCGCATATCTATTATTACTAATTGAAAATATCATTTTAGCATCTCTTTTTGGGTATATATCTTGACTAATTATATTAGTGAACTGGGAAAAAGTAGTATTATTCCCTTCCCGTTTTTAAATGATTCTGTCTCTATCTTCGGTGGTATAATCATGGTTTTTAGCAATTTTTATTTTGTTCGCAAATTAAAAACCCAATATCGACCTTCGCGGTGTTCCAAGATATTTGTAAAGCTGGGATTTTTAAGCGGAATTATCGGAGCTGTTGGTTATATTTTTTTAGGGATATTTAGTCTTGATCGAGCGGGTCCTGGTGAATGGTATCATGGCGCGTCCATGGGATTTTCCTTTGGCGGATTCCTCTTCTCCATCTTATTTTACAGTCTAAATAATGTGCTAACCCATAAGTGCAATCTCAAAAAGGTGGGCGCATATGGAATCACGTTTCCTTTTATTTTCTTAGTTTTGTATGGTTCTACAAACAATCCTTTAGCAGAATGGATATTATTATATTCGATCGTGGCATTTTTTTTGTCTTTTGATTATTATATTTTTTTATAAAAAAACTGTTTGAGAGGTTTGTATCCATTTTTCTTTCTAATAATTTAAAAGAAGTATATCCTTATTCTGCGATTTATTTCTTATTAGTAATAGTATCCTATATATAATTAATAATAAATCAATTTAAAGGGATCTTACATGTCTAATGTACAACCTCTTTTAAAAGAAATAAAGATAGGGGAATTAACTCTAAAGAATCGGATAGTAATGGCCCCCATGACTCGTAATAGGGCTAATAATACAGAAAATCGCCCCACTGAGCTTCAGGCTAAACATTATGCTCAGAGAGCATCTGCTGGGTTGATTATTACATGCGGATCGCAAGTCTCGAAAAAAGCTGTTGGTTACATTAATACTCCTGGTATCTATTCAGAGGCGCAGGTTGATGGTTGGAAGTTAGTCACCAAAGCAGTCCATAAAAATAATGGAAAAATCTTCATACAATTGTGGCATGTTGGAAGAATGTCCCATCCAGACTTACATGATGGCGAACCTCCTTTTGCTCCATCTGCCATAAATCCTAAATCAAAAAGTTTCACTTTTGAAGGATTTAAAGATACAGTAATTCCTAAAGCGATGACTATTGATGATATTAAACAGACAATTCAAGATTTCAAGAATGCAGCTAGTAATGCCATGAAAGCGGGATTTGATGGAGTTGAAATTCATTCCTCGAATGGGTATTTATTTCATCAATTTTTTACGAAATGTTCTAACAACAGAACGGATGAGTATGGAGGATCAATTGAAAACCGAGCTAGATTTCTATTTGAGGTCATTGATGCCATTAAGACTGTAATGCCAGAGAATCGTATTGGAGCGAGGTTAAATCCATCGTTTCATGATATTTTTGGAATTACGATAGATAAAGAGACAATTCCTACATTTGAATACATAGTAGAGAAACTGAATAATTACAACTTAGCTTATTTACATTTATCCGAACCGTTCACAGATGTAACTAATGTGCCCTTTTCAGAGCCTAATATCGCAAGACATTTTAGACCATTATATAAAGGAACTCTAATGATAAATAATGAATTTAACCAAGAAATAGGAAATAGAGTTCTACAAGAAGATCTAGCTGATCTCGTAGCATTTGGAAAACTTTTTATTTCTAATCCAGACCTCCCGATAAGATTTGAGCTTAATGGAGATCTCGCACCATGGGATAAAACTACTTTTTACACTCCTGGTGAGAAAGGATATACTGATTATTCTTTATTAACTGAAATCTAGTTATAGATTTTAGTATCATCATCATCTACCATAATTTTCTTTAGTAGTATATTAACCTTTCTGTCCATTTTTCACTTATCTTACCGAATACAGAAAAGTTGTAGAAAACTTTTTAAGATTAAATTTTCATTACTATAACAATACGGAGGTTGTTAATAAGTGGATTCAAAACTATATAAGAAAACTTATCCTTTTATTTGTTCAAAATGTAAAACATTAATCAATATGAATAGAGAATATTGTGAAAGTTGTGGAATGAAAGGCACGATAGTAAAAGCTTCAAAGGAAGATTATAAAAACGCAAAAATCTGAGTTTCTTATCATCTTAGGTTTTCTATTTATATTTGAAAGGTACAAAAATTATCTAAGTATTATTTTTTCATATTTTTCTAATGATCGGATTATTCTTTCATCAGTAATCATGGGAAATTTTATACTTTGGATGGTCATAATGGAAATTGCAGAGCAACAAATTCATAATCTAAGTATTTGGGGTCATTTTAGCCTTGGTTTTAGGGTAAATTATTGTAATTGAGCGATAATTCCTACAGCTTCATAAATATCTTTTATTATATAATCTGGTTTTATCTTTAGTAATTCAATGTTGGGTTCATTATTTACCCAAATAGCGCTCATATTGAAATTTTTTGCACCCACTATATCCGTATCGATTAAATCACCAATATGGATTGAGAGTTCAGCTGGAACTGCTAGATTTTTCAGAGCTGTTTGAAAAGGCAAAGGATGAGGTTTATAAACTCCGATTTCGTCAGAAAAAATCAACGTGTCAAAAAATTGAAGGATTTCGTGATGTTCTAATGCTTGTTTCAAAACCCTCCCTGGCGTTATTCCTGTATCAGAGATAAGACCAATTTTATATTTCGGGGCTAATGATTCCAGAGTTTTTTTAACATTTGGTTTTAATGGCGGAGGATTGTTTAACATCATATCTTCTAGCTTTTTTACAATCTCTATAATTTCTGTATTACTCATCTTGACATTTATATCGGATAATAGATTTATAAATCGCTTTTCAGTAAATACATGATGTATTTTATTCACTTTTTCCTCCGGGTTCAAGAATAGAAAGTTAGATTCATAAGATTCCTTGATATTATCAGATGAGAGATTTTTATTTTTAAATTCTATTTTATTTGAAATTAATTTTAATCTAATATCTGAATATGAAATGTTTTCGAATAGAGTATTCCACAGATCAAACGTAATAGCTTTAATCATTATTAAGTAATTAAATGATATATTCCTAAAAACAGTATCCCTATATCAATATATATACCTATATAGCCAAAATGCATTTAATTTCGCACTTTTAATAGTTTATATTAAAAAAATAATAAACGAGTACTTGAAAGAATCATGGAAGACCCTTTTGAAGTTCCAATTATTGCAATGGTAAAATTTGAAGACTGTCTCTTATACACATCTGACG
>JAGXNQ010000125.1 GCA_019894955.1 Promethearchaeota archaeon
TTTCAAAGGAAGGATATTCGAGACGATTTACAAGGATGTGATTTATTAGCTATTAACTTAAATAGCATGGATGAATCTAATTTCTCTAAATTATGTGCGTGCAATGAACCCGTGGAATTAAAAGATGTAAAGAATGGAATAAAGGAATTTGCTAAAGATTTTCAAGGACATTTATTTATTTATACACTGTTTTTAAAAGGGGTTAATGATACAGTTGAGAACGTGAGAGATCTTAAAGATTTTTTGATCGAAATTCAACCAAATAGCTTTTCAATAGGCGAATACCTAGAAGGCGGGTTTGAATCGATTTCAAAAGAATTTAAGGAGTATATAAAGGAGAGTTTTCAAGATGCGCCATTCGATATATCATTCAAGTTTTAAAGTAAGTTTTAACCAAAATTAAATGAAAAATCTAATGAAAAAATAAATAAAATTAAAAGACAATTATATGTGAAAAAACTATGGAAATGAAGTTTGAGTATAAAGAAAATGCTTTTTTACAAAAAGTTTGTAATAATCAAATAAAAAGAATGGAGAGAATCTAATAACTATGAAAATATTTGAAAAAATAAAAAATAAAAAATCTCGATCTCTTGAGGAAGCAATAAGAATTCATGAGATCGATCGAAACAGTAACATCAGACAACGATCCAGCGATTTCAGCTACACTCCTTGCGGTCATCATCAAGCTTATCTAAATAAAACCAAGAGGGGGTGATTTCAATCGTATCATATGAGTTAGAAATAATCTCCCCTCGCGCGGTTGCAAACACTGAAGGCGTCGGACGGGGAAATGTTGGTGCGATATATCTGAATAATTTTTGTCTAGCAATTGACAGTAGCATGTATGTTTCAACTGGTGACTTATTTCGATCTAATGTTGAGACCCATTTTAAAGCACCAGTAAAATTTCTTATTATTACTCATTATCACGCGGATCACACATTTGGCATGAAATCTTTTAAGGATTTAGTTTCAATTAGTAGCGCACAAGTTTCAAAAAATTTACAAAGCACTGATGTACTTGAAAGGTATAAAGGATATATTATAGAATTAGAAAAAGATGATCCATTGGGAAAGGGAGTAGAATTTATCTTGCCCAATTTCTTGTTCACGGAATCTCTCATCATAAATGATGAAAACTTATCTGTAGAAATTAATCATGTTGGAGGTCATACTTCTGGTTCTAGTTTCGTCTTTTTCCCCGAAGAGAAAATTCTTTTTGCCGGGGACCTTATTTTTGAAGACAAGTTTCCATACGCTGGAGATGTGACGTGTGATCCTGAAAAATGGATTACTGCCATGAAGAGAATGAGAGCACTGAATCCCGATTTTATAATTCCAGGGCATGGTCCAGTCATGAAAGGAAGCGATAAACTAGATCGACACGAAAAATTCTTTATTGAACTGAGGAGCATTATCAAGGATGCGATAACTGATGGTCTAAAACAAGAAGAAATCGAAGTTCCAACCACTTTTGATAACATTGACCCTGAGCTCAAATTATTGACAGTAGATCATTGGTTAAAATATTATAAAACCCAAATCTAATATTTTTTATTTCTACTAACCAAGTTAGATCAAAAAAAAAAAAAAAAAATTAAAAAATATGCTCGTATTTTATGAAACGTGATTCATACTTTCACTTATTCTATCGAGTTCTTCTTTAGAATCATAATCCACATTTCTTAATCTTGTCCCTTTCCATACAACAATTGAACCAACAGCCCCTATTA
This sequence comes from Promethearchaeota archaeon, assembly GCA_019894955.1. Lineage (GTDB taxonomy): Archaea > Asgardarchaeota > Lokiarchaeia > Sigyniarchaeales > SOKP01 > SOKP01. The sequence continues at coordinate 1,737 of JAGXNQ010000125.1, forward strand.
TCGATACTATTAAAAATAATGGTCTAACCCCAAGCAATTCTGCTAAGGGCCCTGCAGAAATAGCTCCAATCGGCGCCATTATTGACGATAAGGATTGATCGATGGAGACTACCCTTCCCATTTTTTCCTGAGGTACTGTGAGTTGAATTACCGTCATGTAGATGGTGTTTCCTATCGGCATCGTAAAACCCATTATAATAGCAGCTATCCACATTGTTATATAAGATCCTTTTGGAACAAATGCATAAACCGAAATTGTCCCCATCAAAATGAACAAAGAACCAAAATATGAAAAGAGCTTATGATTCCATTTTTTTTTAACGGACGTCAATATACTTCCAAAGATCATTCCAACACTAAAAAACACACTCAAAAAAGCCAAATCAAGTGCATTTCCACCATGATCAACTTTGATATATAAAGGTAATAGAATGTTGGCGGGCATGAGCAAAAAGTTAAGCACCATTGACCATAGTAAAAGAGCAATTAATCCGGGAATAAGGTTAATTGTTTTTAATCCTAGCTTAAATTCATGAAGATAGGAATCCTTCTCTTTTTCTTCCTTAGGTTTAATCATCAGAGGTATTTTAGTTATTAGAAGTGGAACCATTGCAATACCATAAGTAATGACATCAATCCATAAAATCATTTCAATGGTCCAAATCGATAATAACGTAGCACCAAAAATAGGACCAATGATATTGATTACACTTATAAAAAGGTAATTAATACCGTTCATTCTACTCAATTTTTCTTTAGGAACCATTGAAGGTAGTATTGCACTTGCTGTAGGAACATGAAATGCTTGGAAAATACCGCGAAGTCCCATGATTAAAACAACTACAATTGGATTGGCCAAATTAAACCAAAAAAGAACGATTACTACGAAAGTAGTTAATGCTTGCAGTGAATCGGCTATTGCAATTATCGTTTTTCTATTATGCCTATCTGCTATTACTCCTGCAAAAGGAGTTAGGAGTGCCATTGGTAAGATGTACATGAAGGTACTGATAGAAAGCAATATTGCACTTCCTGTTGTAATTGTTACCCACCATGTAATGGCAAATCCGACAATTGCAGATCCTAAAATCGAAAACAACTGACCTGACCAAAGAAATAAAAATTGCGAAAAATTGCTTTTATTTGTTATTTTTTCCATTTATATCTCCTAATTTGTATTAATTATTGATTTTTTATTTATAATATTTTTTTCTAGTGAAGGAGCTGAAATATCGAGATTTAGATTTTTGTCAAAATCAACTTTTCGAACTCCCGTGAAGAAGTACAAAATAACACATAGTACTACTCCCAAAAGTGCACTTATTAAATATAATCCGTTTATCGTAAATATGACAGCTAACGGTCCCACGATGATCGAACCAATTGGACTAATGAGCATTGAAAATGTAGCGTCAATTGAACTTACCCTCCCCAATTTCTCGTGAGGGATGTTGGTTTGTAATATTGTTTGATAAATAGTATTTATAATTGGTAAGCCGATACCGATTAGGAACAACGCAGAAAATATAAAACCAAAAAATCTGTATGGTGCGAAAGCTAGCATGCCATATCCAACCATCAAGATTGCCACTGTACCAAAAAACCAATCCATCTTGTGATTCCAGTGTTTTTTTATGGAGGTAATAACTGCTCCAACAACTATTCCTCCTTGGATTCCTGCAGATATTAAGGCATATTCAAATACAGTAGCAGAATGAATATTATGTGCGTAATAAGAAGACAAAACATTCAATGGTTGGATTAAAAAATTACCCAACATCGAAAGAATTAAGAGCACGATCATTCCTGGAGTAGTTGTTAAAGTATGGAATCCATCCTTTAATTCCTTAGTAAATGCTTCTTTCTCTAAGTCTTCATCATTCTCTTTCTCAACGCGGATAGATGGGATGCTAATAAAAACTAATGGAATGAAAGCAAGTACAAACGTGATTACATCCACCCATAACGCTTGTTCCACGCTCAAAAATACTAATAACAAGGCTGCAAACATTGGTGCTGCAAGTTGTACGAATCCTGAGAATAAAAAGCCTAATCCGTTGATCCTACTTAATTTTTCCTTTGGAACCATCGTAGGGATGATTGCATTTACGGTTGGTTGATGGAAAGCTTGAAAGACACTCCGTAATGCCATTATTGTGAATATAAACCAAAGCTCTTTATAACCCATAGTCATGAAAATTATCAAAACAAGGGTTGCAAGCGCTTGTAGGAAATCCACAGTCATGATTAGTTTCTTACGATTCAATCTATCCGAAAACACTCCAGCAATTGGAGCTGCCAAGACAAATGGTAAGATAAAAGAAAGACTTGCGAAGGATAACACGATAGGATTATTAGTCTCCACCGTGAGCCACCAAATTAGAACAAATATCGCTACTTGTGACCCAAAAAGCGAAAAAATTTGCCCTATCCAAAAATATATGTAGTCTTTAAACGATTTCTTTGTTGGTATTATTTCCATAATTTTTCTACCTCTTATAATTTATCTATTAATTTGAAGAGTGTACCAAGCACCTCATCTACATCTCCAATGAACTTGAATATATTTTCTTCAAGTTCTCCTTCAACACCCGCTGCCGCAAGTTCATAAATTAGATTTTCCGCAAATTCTTCTGATTTGTTTAGAGCTTGTGCTAATTTGTTAATAGGAATGCTCTTATGGAGCTTTATCATTCCTTTAATTCGTTTTTTAATCCTTTCAGAATCACTTGAAACATTAAGATTGACTTTAATACGTGAGCCCTTTTTTCCATTTTTAGTCCTGACTTTTATATCATCAAGGCCAACATCTCTCAAACCCTGCTCTATTTTATCTCCTAATTCTTCAATTCCAGATTCTTCAACCGCCTTCTCAAGGTTATCTCCCCAACGTTCCATTTTCCTACCAAATTCATCCAACTTTTCAAGATCACCAATATTATTTTTTACAAATCTCATTGACTTTCTTACCAGTTCTGAGACAGAAGACCCTAAAGTATCAGACCATTCCCTCCATTCTTCACTCATTTCAGGAGGGACTGAAATATTAATACGTGTAGCTTTTTCACGCATTATTTCTGCTTTTCTGCGCGCTTTTTCTGCCTTCATTCGTGCTTTTTCTACTTTTGCTTCTACTTTTTCACTTAATCGCTCCATTTCCGCTTCAATTTTTTCCCTCTCTGCTTCCATTCTCTCCATTTCTCTCTCTAAGCGTTCTTGTTCCCTTTCTTTTCTCTCTTCAGCTTTATCTTTCAAATCTTCAACACGTTCTTCAACTTTTTCTCGTATCTCCTCAGCAATTTCCCTGATTCTCTCTCGCAACTCCTCCTCTTGTTCTCGTACTTCTTCTTCCCTTTCTCTTAGTTCTTCAAGATACTCCTCATTTTCCTCATCTTCTTCAAAATAATCCTCTCCATTTTTATCTGTCATTTTATCACCTCAAATTCTAATTAATTTTTATAATTTTGATTTGTTGTAATTTTCAAATTATTGTTTTAACGGTTAAAATATCTGCTCGTTATAACTTCTGCTTGAATCTTATATTTTGTTTCTTCTACAATATTTAATTTCATTTTTCTCATTCCTGTTCAATTTTTTGATTAATTATTTTTGATTATTTATTAGCATGAATTTTAAGTGTGTATTAAAAAATATAGAAAAAAAATTAATAATTGAATTTTCCGCATGTTAAAAGATCTGTGTATACCTTACCTCTAATATCGGCTACTTTCATCATATCATTATTTATTTCATATCTGTTCATTTTTTTTTATCACTTTTTTTTATTTTGTTTGTGTATTCTAAGAAGAAAATGTTTTCGATAGTATTTAAATATTGTGTATTCATGTGTGTATATTAAAAAGGTGATTATTAATTAAAATCGTCTAAAGTTAACTATCATCAATAATTAAGAATATAACTCAATAATCATAGTGAATTTTAATCAATTCATAAATTATAATAAAGATTGGAAGGATTTAATATAATATACCATTTTAATTCAAATGTGTACGGATGTGTAAAAATAGAAAATTAAAAAAGAAAGTTTTCCCCAACTTTGATCTTGTGGAACTTTTCAGGGTAACGAATTTCTAATATATCCTTATTTCTAGTACAATGACAAGCTCCAATAAAATCTACTGATTCCAGACATGTAAAACTTCTTGCATCATGTAAACCGCCTATAATAGCCTTTATATCTTCAGTGCAATTAAAAGCATTAAAAATATCATATAAACCCGGATGACAACATCCAACAAGTAGAATTTTCTTTCCATATTCAGTTTTTAATAACAATGATTGTTCTTTTAGATAATTTCCTAACTGACCAGAAATAAAGATGTTTTCGTCAATTTCTAGAATCCCCTCGACTCCATATACTTGCGCTAAAGGATATTTTCTGTTAAATTTAACCTGATTTTCTACAGGAACATAAATTTCTAAATTTGGATTTTTCTTATATATTCCCATTAAACCCCCAGAATGTTCTTGATGATCATGTGATATGACAATTTTTTGAATATCAGAAACAGCTACACCTGCTTCTTTTAAATTATGAATGAGGATGTTAGCATCATTTCCAGTATCAAATAAAATATATTTTTTTGATTTGATATTGTAAATCAAGGCGGCAAATCCATAGGAGGAGACATATCCGTCTTGAGTCTCTCCTTCATTATTAAGGATACTCACGCTAAAATTTTCCTCCATTGTCTCAGCAAATTGATCTGCTATTTGCATTTTTTTCACTCACTATTTGGCTTTTCTTTGAAATTAGTAAGTTCCCACTAAATTATTAGTACCAAAAAAAAAACTGTGAATAGATTGTTGGACTATTATTGGACTAAATTGTTTTTTTCCTCATAGGCTTAATTTTACTAGAAAATCATTATATCACAATTATTTAATCAATATTATATTTACTTAATTGAGGTATCATGAAGGAATCTCTAAAAAATTGGTTATCAGCTCATAATATTGATTATATTTTGCATCAACATCCTGCTGTATTTACCGTACCAGAAGCTAAAATTCATTGTGGACACATTAAAGGGACACATTGTAAGAATTTATTTCTAAAAAATAAAAAAACAGATCAATTTTATTTGGTGACTATTCCTCATGATAAGAGGTTAGATTTAAATAAATTTCGTCGCATGGTAGGTGCTCCAAAAATCCGCTTTGCAGAAACTGAAGACCTTTCCAATGTACTAGGAATTACTCCAGGAGCAGTGTCCCCTATAGGCTTGGTAAATGATATCGAAAACAAGACAATATTCTTTGTAGATGCAGAAGTATGGAATGCGGATGAAATTTGCTGTCATCCAAATATTAATTCTGAGACCCTGCAGATTCTTGGTTCTGAATTTCAAAAATTAATAAAAGCTACAGGAAATATTATAGAAATCAAGAAGTTACCTTGTTTAGAACTATTAGAAGTGGATTAAATGCATGATTTTTGCTAAAATTCTCGTACTTATTATATATTATTTTAAAAATAGATTTTTGGATTTAAATTAAAAACTAGATGTGAATTTAAATATGCATTACACATGCCCAGAATGCTTAAGCATGAGAAAGCCTAAAATATCTAACTATTTTCCTCCAGTGATCGTAAAATGTGTTGTATGTGGTCATGAAGATGTTGAAAAAATATTTATTATTGAGGAAAAAAATCAATATCCATTACTAGGCTAATCAGAAGGCTATAATTCATATTTATATCTCTTTTTTTTATTCTTCCATATTTCGAATATTTTATGGAATAAAATATATAAGAGTCCGAATTCAATATTAATACATGACTTTTTGTTCTGGATGTGGAACTCAAACTGAACCACACTGGCTCGTGTGTCCAAGTTGCGGAATAAAATTACAAGGTATTATTCAATCCAATAATAACCCCTCTCCAATCGTTTATAGTACATCTCAACAATCAGAAAGTAATACTTATGGAATAGAAGCGTTAGTTTTTGCGATATTAGGGTTCATCTTTATGCCAATCATAGGTTCGATACTTGGCATTATCTTTGGTATAAAAGGTAAAGATAAAGATGATAATCCCTCCTACGCTCAATTCGGACTTGTATTAGGTATTATTGGTATTGCTTGTTGGCTCATTTTCGGTTTTGCAATAATCAGTTTTTTTGTAATCATATTAGGATTAATGGGTCCAACATACTAACTTTGCTAGTTTAATTTTGTCGGATCTATAAAAGTAAATGAGGAAATTGAGAGTGTTCCCAATTTGAACCAAGGAAGAATCAGTGTTGAAGGTCGTATAATGGCGGTTAATAACC